>JAKURV010000005.1 GCA_022452035.1 Acidimicrobiales bacterium
GTGACGCTGAGTTTCTTGCCCAGGTCCGGGCCGATTACGGGCTGGACCACCCGCTTCTCGTCCAGTTGGGGACCTACGTCGGTAACGTCGCCCAACTGAACCTAGGCGAGTCAATCTATTTTAATGAGCCGGTCCTCGGCCTAATCGTCGAGCGACTCTTCGCAACGGTGCTGCTGGCCGGCACTTCACTTCTCTTCGCAGTGGGGCTGGGGGTGGCCATCGGCGTGTACACCGCCCGACGGCCCGAAAGCCCGATGTCTTCTGCCGCAACGGTGACGAGCCTGGTCGGATTTTCCACACCGGTCTTCTACTCGGCCATCATGGTCATAGTCCTCTTTGCCGCAAAGTGGAGCCTGCTCCCCGTGGGTGGCATGGAAGACGTCCGCTACGACGGCAACTGGGTCGGCGAGACCATCGACCTTCTTCAGCACCTCATCCTCCCGGCGCTCAGTCTCGGCATTATCTATCTGGCCATCTACTCCCGGCTGGCCCGAGCTTCGATGCTCGAAGTCCTGGAGTCCGACTACATCCGCACTGCCCGAGCGAAGGGCGCCCAAGAACGCGTCGTCGTCTACAAACACGCCCTTCGGAACGCCGTCATTCCCGTGATCACCGCCGCCGGACTCCAGGTCGGGAACCTATTGTCCGGCGCCCTACTCGTTGAGGTCGTGTTCGCCTGGCCTGGGATCGGGAGGCTGGCCGTCGACTCAATCTTCCGGCGTGACAGTCCGATGCTCCTCGGGATCATGATCTTCTCCTCGGCCATGGTCATCGTGGCCAACCTGCTCACTGATCTTGTCTACCGGCTCATTGACCCCCGGATCCGCGTCGGAGGATCCCGATGACCGATTTCGGCGTAGCCATCGAACAAGTCGAAACTGGTGGCCGGGGAGCCTTGCGTATGTTCCTTCGGAACAAGGCCGCGGCCGTGGGTCTGGTCGTATTCGCCCTAATCGTCTTGGTCACCATCTTCGGTCCCGGCCTCTACGGGACAGGCGCAAACAAGATGGTTGCCAAACCGTTCCTTGGCCCCGGTAGCGAACTAGCGCCGCCATTGGGTACCGACTACCTGGGTCGAGACATTCTGGCCGGAATCATTGGAGGAGGCCGGGCAACTCTGGTGGTCGCCGCAGTAGCCGCCGCCATGACTATGACCATCGGCATCTTGGTTGGAAGCCTGGCCGGGTACTTCGGCGGGTGGATCGACGCCCTGCTCATGCGCTTCACCGAGATCTTCCAGGTAATGCCGGCTCTCCTCTTCTCGATGGTCGTCATCTTCATATTCGAACCCGGAACCCGGAACGAGACCCTGGCCATCGGCCTAACACTGTGGCCGCTGGCAGCCCGCCTTGCGCGTGCTGAGTTCCTGCGGTTACGAGAGATGGAGTATGTGAAGGCCGCCCGCGCTATCGGATGCGGCGACCTGCGGATCATGTTTCGCACGATCCTGCCCAACGCCATGCCTCCCCTACTGGTGGCAGCCACCCTGACGGTGGTCATTGCCATCCTCTTCCACTCCGGGCTGGCCTTCCTGGGCATGGTGGACGTCAACACGATTAGTTGGGGGTCGATGTTGGGCAAGAACCGGGGCTACGCACTGACGGCCTGGTGGATGGTCTTCTTCCCGGGCATAGCGATCGTGGTCACCTCACTCAGCATCAGCCTGGTCGGTGACGGCCTACAAGATGCCTTTAACCCGAAGCTCCGAGGGCGCTGATGACCCTCCTCTCAGTCACCGACCTCACCGTCACCTTCGACGAGTTCACCGCAGTGGATTCGGCGAGTTTCACTATCGAGCCTGGTGAGACATTGGGTGTGGTTGGAGAGTCAGGTTCCGGCAAGTCGGTCACCGCGCTTTCAATCATGCGGCTGATCGAAACGGGCACTCGGGCGAAGATCACCCGTGGCCAAGTTGAACTAAAGATGCACGACGGTTCGACCCTCGACCTATTGGGTCAAGACGAGCCCACCATGAGAAGCATCCGCGGCAACCAGATCGCCATGATCTTCCAAGAGCCGTTGACCAGCCTGAACCCCGTCTACCCGGTGGGCGAGCAGATCGCCGAGTCGGTGCGCATCCACCAGGGACTAGGGAGGAAGGCGGCCGCCGTCCGAGCACGGGAGATGTTCGACTTGGTCCGGATCCCCGAGGCCGACAAGCGGATCGGTCAGTACCCGCACGAGATGTCGGGCGGCATGCGCCAACGGGTCATGATCGCCATCGCCCTGGCTTGTGATCCCCGCCTGCTGATCGCCGACGAGCCGACCACCGCCCTAGACGTGACCATCCAGGCCCAAATCCTGGGCCTGATCAAGCAGTTGCAGGTCGACACAGGCACCGCGGTGATGCTCATCACCCACGACATGGGTGTGGTGGCTGAGGTGGCCGACCGGGTCGTGGTTATGAACCAGGCGAAGATCGTTGAACAGGGTCCTGTAGAACAGATCTTCCACTCGCCAAGGGAGGCCTATACCCGAGGTCTGCTGAGCGCGGTACCCAGACTGGGAAGCATGGCCGGCTACGACGGACCTAGACCGTTCAATCTGGCAGGAGACCTGGGGTGACCGGCCATAGCAACGGCCAGGGTCCCGTTGTCGAGGTACAGGGTGTCTCGAAGCAGTTCCCGACCGACCACAAGGCTCGGGTGCACGCCGTGACCGAGGTGTCGCTCCATATCGATCATGGCGAAACCCTTGCCGTGGTCGGAGAAAGCGGCTGCGGGAAATCCACCCTGGCAAACCTCATCATTCGTCTCCACGACGTCGACCAGGGCCGGATCCTGCTCAAGGGAATCGACATCACTGACCTAGACCCTCGAGAGATGCGGGTACATAGACAAACCCTGCAAATCATCTTCCAGGACCCATTCGCCAGTCTGGATCCCCGGGTCCGGGTCGGGGCGTCTGTAGCCGAGCCACTAATGGTCCATAAGGTCGCCACTAAAGAACAGGCTGCGGACCAGGTAAGTCACCTATTCGAATTGGTCGGTCTTGAAAAATCAATGCTGGACAACTACCCCCACCAGTTCTCTGGTGGTCAACGCCAGCGAGTGTGCATCGCCCGAGCACTGGCGCTGAACCCTGAGTTAGTAATCGCTGATGAGGCCGTATCGGCCCTCGACGTATCGGTCCAAGCTCAGGTGATGAACCTGATGTTGGAACTCCAGCAGGAACTCGGACTGTCGTACTTGTTCATCAGCCACGACCTGGCCGTCGTCGAACGGATCGCCCACCGGGTGGCCGTCATGTACCTGGGCCAGATCGTTGAACTCGGTTCGCGCGAACAGATATTCCGCGACCCGCGCCACTCCTACACGAAACGCCTCCTAAGTGCGGTACCAATCGCCGACCCCCGACAGCGCACCGAACGGACGCTTCTGACCGGTGAGATACCCAGCCCTGTCTGGCCGGCCGGCCAGAGCCCCGAGGTGGTCACTCACGCTGAGGTGGAACCCGGCCACCTGGTGGCCAACGAGTAGAAGCGAGGGCCGGTGCGGCGCCTCGGTCAGTCCATCCCGTTGTGATTGGACCGTTTCCTCAGCAGTCCGCCTGATCTCCCGGAGCCGCAGGCGCCGGCCGGTGGAGCACCCCTTCGATGAACTCCACCTCGGCGACCTCGCCGCCGGCGACCCGTCCAATGCCGTCGACCAGCATGCTGTGGTCGCCGTCCGCAGGAGGCGGGAACACCAGGGTGACCGGTCCGGGCTTGGTCAGGTTCCGGAGCGTTCCGCCACCCGGTGTGCACCGGAACGCACTAGCACTCGCGTCCCACACGACAGGGACGTGGACCACCTTGGCCGATCCGTCGACGCCCACCGTGACCAGGAAGGCCGCCGAGCCGTACTCCTCGAGGCGGGCTGGAACGTCGTTGCCGGTGACCGGGATGCTCACGGCTGCACCCTAGGCCCGGTCCGGCGGGCTACCGATCCGAGTATCAGGTTGTTACCAAATAAGCGCTTCTACAGGATTATTTGATAGTTTTTCTGGCATGCACCAGTTTCGGATGGGTGAAGCCGCCAACCTGCTGGGGGTTAGCCCGGACACCGTCCGCCGGTGGGCCGACGCCGGACGCCTGGCTACTGAACGGACCACCGGCGGCCACCGCACGGTGGCCGGCACGGAGCTGGCCCGCCTGGCCCAGGAACTGGCCGCCGAGGGTGGCTCCTCTGGGGAAAGTGCGGGAGAAGCAGCCCTGTCGGCCCGCAACCGCTTCACCGGGCTGGTCACCCGGGTGGTCCGTGACGGGGTGATGGCACAGGTGGAGATCCAGGCCGGCCCCCACCGGGTGGTGTCCCTGCTGTCCGCCGAAGCGGTCGACGATTTGAGCCTGGAACCCGGGGTACTGGCGGTGGCCGTCGTAAAGGCCACCAACGTGGTGGTCGAACGCCCCCGTTGAACCCACCACTTCCGCCATGCGCTTCCTCCCGGCCCTTGCCGTCGTGTTCACCGTCACCCTGGCTACCGCAGCCTGTGCGGCCGACGACGCCAACCGGGTAACCGTGTTCACCGCGTCATCCCTGACCGATGTAGTCGACGACCTGGCTGAACGGTGGAAGGCCGCCGGCGGCTCCGAGGTAGTGGCGGTGCTCGGCGGTTCGAACCACCTGGCGGCCCAGCTCCGCGACGGAGCGCCGGCTGACGCGTTCCTGACCGCCGACGTAGACCTGCTGGACGGACTGCTCTCCAACCCGGCCCCGGCGGATCTGGTCCGGGGCTTCGCCTACAACCACCTGGTCGTCGCCATGCCGTCTGACGGACCGGGCCGGAATCCCGGAGACCTCCACAACCGGGATCTGGTCCTGGTGGCCTGCGCCCAGGGGGTGCCGTGCGGCGACGCAACCTGGGCCCGGTTCGGCGACCTGCCTGTCGACTCCCTCGAGCCGAGCGCCCGAGCCGTCGTCACCCGTCTCGATCTCGGTGAGGCCGACCTGGGGATCGTCTACGCCACCGACGTGGCCGCCCGACCAGGGCTGGTCGAGGCATGGCCCCATGACCCAGCCTGCCCCTGCGTCGCCTACGCGGCAGCAGCCCTTACCGACCGCGGGCGGTCCTTCCTGGCCTTCCTCGACACGCCGGCCGCCCGGGACGTCCTGGCTGGCCACGGCTTCGTCACGGAACCACCGTCGTGAGTCAGCCTCCGGTACGGGCACCGAGGCCGGTCCTGGCCGTGGCCGTCGTCGGCATCACCGTGCTCGCCCTGCCCTTGGTGGGCCTTGTCCAGCGGGCCCCGTGGACCTCACTGGGCGACCTGCTAGGCCGGCGCCCTGTGCTGGAGTCGCTCCGGGTCTCGCTCACCGTCAGTCTGGTGGCCGCCGGTGTGGTCTTAGTCCTCGGGACCCCTCTGGCCTGGGTCCTGGCCCGGGTGGAGATGCCATTTCGGCGACTAGTCCGGGCCCTCGTAGTGCTCCCCATGGTCCTGCCTCCAGTGGTGGGGGGCACGGCGCTCTTGTTCGCCCTAGGGCGCCGCGGCCTGGTCGGCCAGTGGCTTGACCGCTGGTTCGACGTGGCCCTGCCCTTCACCATGGCCGGGGCGGTGGTAGCTGCCGTGTTCGTGGCCCTCCCTTTCTACGTGGTGACGGTGGAGGGGGCGTTGCGGACCACCGGGGACGAGATGGAGGGCCTTGCCGCCACCCTCGGTGCCCCGCCACTAACCGTTCTCCGGCGGGTCACCCTGCCCCGACTGGTCCCAGCCATGGGAGCCGGGTTGGCCCTTGCCTGGGCCCGAGCCCTGGGCGAGTTCGGGGCCACCATCACCTTCGCCGGAAACCTCCCTGGAAGGACCCGCACCCTGCCGCTGGCCACTTTCCAGGCCATGGAGTCCGACCCGGAGGCCGCCCTGGCTCTCAGCCTGGTGCTCCTGGCCGTCTCGCTCGCCGTCCTCATACCCACCCGCAACCGCTGGTTGCCTACCCGGTGAGCGACCCGAGAGTGGACGCGCCGACTATCGCAACCACCGTCCTCGCACCGGGGACCGTCGGGGCCCCACCGGCCGTGGACCTGGCCGGACACACCTCGGTGGGCGACCTGACCCTCGACGTTCGCCTAAAGGTCCGCCCCGGCGAGCTGGTGGCCGTGGTCGGACCCAACGGCGCCGGCAAGACCACGCTCTTGCGCCTGGTCGCAGGCCTGGTGGCGCTGGACGCCGGCTCCCTGTCCCTCGGGGGCCGGGTGGTAGACGACGCCACGTCGTCAGGCTTCGTAACCTCTCACCGCCGCCGGGTGGGTTGGGTTCCCCAGGACCGTCTGCTGTTCGACCACCTCCCGGTGGCCGCCAACGTGGGCTTCAGTCCTCGGGCCACCCCTGAGCGGGTGGCCCATCTACTGGCCGAACTCGACCTTGTCGACCTGGCTGATCGGCGTCCTACCGACTGCTCGGGCGGCCAGGCCCAGCGAGTGGCCGTGGCCCGGGCGCTGGCCGGCGCGCCCGACGTCCTGCTCCTGGACGAGCCGTCAACCGCCCTGGACGCCGAGTCCCGTCGGCGGATCTACCACCTGCTGGAGGACGGGGAGCGGCCGGCCACCCTCCTAGTGACCCACGACCCGGGCGAAGCTGCCGGGCTGGCCGACCGGGTGGTGGAGCTCGCCACCGGACAGGTCGTCGGGGACGCCCCGTAGGATCCCGGCGTGACCGACCCGCAGGATCCGACCGACCGTCCAGCAGAAGACCCTGATCGGGCCCTGGACCGGTTCCGTCTGGACGGACGAGTTGCCGTGGTCACCGGCGCCAGCTCCGGGCTGGGCGAGCGGTTCGCCCGGGTGTTGGCTGGCGTGGGGGCCCGCGTGGTCTTGGCCGCACGACGCACCGAACGCATCGAAGCCCTAGCCGTCGCACTGCCCGACGCTCTGGCCGTCACCGTCGACGTGGCCGACGACGACGGCCCGCAAGATCTGGTCGACGCCGCCCTTGCCCATTACGGTCGCCTCGACGTGCTGGTCAACAACGCTGGCATCTCCCGGGTGGTCCCGGCCGTCGACGACAACCTGGCAGGCTTCCGCCACGAGTTGGCCGTCGACCTGGTGGCCCCTTACGAGCTGTCCCGTCGGGCTGCCCGGTGGTGGATCGCAGAGGATCATCCGGGCGTGGTGGTCAACGTGGGCTCTGTCCTGGGTGAGGTGTCTGGTGGTCGCCTCCGGGTCCCCGGCTACGCGGCGGCCAAGGGAGGACTCCACAACCTGACCCGGGAACTGGCCGTCCAGTGGGCCCGGAAGGGCATCCGGGTTAACGCTCTGGCCCCCGGCTGGTTCGAGACGGAGATGAACTCGGACGACATGTTCCACACCGACGCTGGCCTGGCCTACATAGGCGACGGGGCGGCTCTGGGGCGGGGCGGCCGGAGCCACGAGTTGGACGGTGCGCTCCTGCTTCTAGCCTCCGACGCCAGCTCCTACTTGACCGGGCACGTGCTGCTGGTCGACGGTGGCTGGACGGCGGCCTGATTCGGCACCCTCCTGGACTCCGACCGTTGGGCGCCCGTCTCGATTCGGTCCGTCTCGACGTACCCCTAGCTGGGATCACTCTCGGGGAGGCCGAGGGCCTCGCGTAGGAACTCCAACTGCACTCGTAGCAGGTTCTCGGCCACGTCCACCTGGGGGGTCATGTGGGTCACCCCGGAGAGTGGCAACACCCGGTGGGGGCGACCCGCCTCCAGTAGCGCTCGGGACAATTGCAGTGTGTGAGCGGCCAGCACGTTGTCGTCGGCCAGACCGTGAACTAGTAGGAGTGGCCGCTCCAACCAGGCCGCTTCCACGCACAGGTCGGTCCGGGCGTAGTTCTCCGGCTCGGTGGCCGGATCACCTAGGTACCGCTCGGTGTAGTGGGTGTCGTAGAGCCGCCAGTCGGTGACTGGGGCTCCGGCCACTGCGGCGTGGAATACGTCGGGCCGACGCAGCACGGCCAGGGCGGCCAGGTAGCCGCCGAATGACCATCCCCGGATGGCTACTCGACCCAGGTCCAATCGCCTGTCCACGGCGGCAAGAGCCTGCAGGGCGTCCACCTGGTCTTCCAGGACTGGGCCGGCCAGGTCCCCGTGCACGGTCCGCTCCCAAGACGGTCCGCGACCCGGGGTGCCCCGCCCGTCGACTACTACAACGGCGAAGCCCTGGTCGGCGAACCACTGCGAGGTCAGGAACTGGCCACGGGCACGCTGAACCCGCTGCGCGTGAGGTCCCCCGTAGGGATCCAGCAGCACGGGAAGGGGCGAGCCGTCGTGGCCCTCGGGAACCAGAACGGCGGACCGTAAGCCCCGGTCTCCGACCACGTGGAAGGTCGGCTCGGGGTGTACCACCGGTTCCTCGACATAGGACGCCACCTCGTGTCCACCCGGCCACACGGCGGTCGTGGACCCCTCCAGGCCAGTCGACGACACGATCGTCACGCCTCCGCCCACCGCACCGGAGTGAACGCCTCCTCCTGTGGCTACCGGCTGGACCGTGCCGTCCCGGCGAACCCGTATGAGGTCTACGTCGGCGGGGTCCGTCGAGGCCCGCACCATCACTGCGTCGCCGTCGATTCCCACCACTGAGCGGACATGGAGGCCGTCGGGTGACACGGCCAGACCATCCACTACCAACCGGGTGGTGCCCTCCCGGGGTTCCACGGTGACCAGCGCCCCGTCCCACCACCGAAGCGCCCCCGGGACGAGGTCTACCCAGTGGTCATCGATGATCCGATGACGCTCGGAGACGGCACCGGATACTGGGTCCACCTCCCACACGACGACCGTCCGCTGGTCTCGGGACTGGGCAACAACTAGGGGCGGCCCCCCGGCAGTCCACGACACATCGGCCAGATACTCGAGAGATCCGCCAGCGCTCCAGTCCACGGCGGTCGTAGCACCGTCCAGACCCACCACCGACAGGCCAACCTCGGCGTTGGCCGTGCCGGCCGCTGGATATCGGATAGCCCGGGGAGGCGACGACGGGTCCACCGGCGACGAGATCCACCACTCGGCTACCGGGGCCACGTCCACTCGTGCCACCAGGAGGTGGTCACCATCCGGTGACCACCAGTGCCCCCGGGACCGACCCATCTCCTCGGCGGCCAGGAACTCGGCCGAACCCCACGAGACGGTTGGCGAGACACCACCGATCAGACGCCGGTCACCTCCCGAACCGGTGATCCGCAGCGACGGCCCTGACACGTAGGTCACCGACGCGCCGTCGGGGCTGATCCTCGGATCGAAGGCGTCGCCGGTGCACGCCAGTTCGGCCACCAGGACGTCACCGCCGGTCGCCGGATCGGGAACCTCGGCCAGGAACACTCGGCCGTCCAGGACGAAGCAGGCTCGCGACAGATCGCCTAAGGCGTCGTAGGCCACTATCCCCGACCCTGACTCCCGGAACCGTTCACGCCGGGATCGCTCGGCTTCGGGAAGCAACGCCGGGTCGTCACCCCCAAGGTCGGTCGGATCGGCCACCACCCGCTCGTGACCGGTCGCCGGGTCCAGCAGCCAAAGGGCGTGCACTGGGTCGTCACCGGCCCCCGAGCGGAGGAACAGAACCCGTGAGCCATCGTCGGCTACCCGGAAATCGCGGGGAGCCCCGCAGGTGAACCGGCGGGTCCGGGCGTACTGCCGAGGGAAACTCTCCTGCGGATTATTCACCCGCTGAGACTAGGGCCGTACGAGTATCCGTCTTGCAGCCCCACTCCGGGATTGGCGACCAGCCTGAGTCGCTGGAACCATGCTCTGTCGAGTCGACAATCCGGAGGACTCCTCATGCAACTCGGTCTGAGTCTCGGCTACTGGGGTGCCCAGCCACCGACCGACCTGGCTTCAACGGTCAAGGAGGCCGAACGCCTGGGTTACGACGCCGTCTGGACCGCCGAAGCGTGGGGCAGCGATGCCTTCTCTCCGTTGGTGTACCTGGCCGCCCACACCAAGCGGATTCGGCTTGGTACCGGCATCGTCCAGATGGCAGCTCGTACCCCTACGGCTACCGCCATGCACGCCGTAACCCTGGACCACCTGTCCGGGGGTCGCCTGGTTCTGGGCCTCGGTGTCTCTGGCCCTCAGGTAGTGGAGGGCTGGTACGGACAGCCCTCCGACCGGCCCTTGGCCCGTACCCGCGAGTACGTCGAGGTGCTCCGCCGGGCTTTTCACCGCGAAGGTCACCTGTCGTTTGACGGTGAGTTCTACCAACATCCTTACGTCGGTGAGGGCTCGACTGGGCTGGGCAAACCACTGAAGGTCATGGTCCACCCGTTACGGGCTGGCATCCCGATCTTCATCGGCGCCGAGGGGCCAAGGAACGTTGCCCAGACGGCCAAGATCGCCGACGGCTGGCTGCCCCTCTACTACTCGCCGTACCGACCCGAGGTGTATGCCGAGCAATTGGCCTACGCCCCGGACCACTTCGAGGTGGTACTGAATGTCTCGATCACGGTGACCGAAACGAACTCCGATGAGGACCTGGCGGCGGCGCTCCTCCCCGTAAAGGGGATGCTCGGCTTCTACGTGGGCGGCATGGGAGCGAAGGGACAGAACTACCACACCAAATTGATGGCCCGGATGGGATTCGAAGAAGAGGCTTTGCGAATTCAGGACCTATTCCTCGATGGACGCCGTGATGAGGCGATCGCCGCTGTACCTGACCTCTTCGCAGACGAGATCTCGCTGGTCGGCACCCCTGACCGGATCCGTGATCGACTGGCCGCCTTTGAGGACAGTCCGGTGACCATGCTCAACGTCGCCCCCGGGACAACGGACCGGCTCCGGCGGGTCGCCGAGATCGTCCTCGGCTAACCGGGCGCGGGCGGCGCGCCGAGACCAGAAATCGCTGCTGATCCGTGCTGGTTGCTGATACCAACGCGTGTAGTTTCCGCGCCGTGCCAACGGGCCGGGGGGCGACCATCCGTGCGGCGGTGAGCCGCGGTGTCGGTCTCCCGCCGAGCATCGAGAACCTCCACCTGGACGCGCCCGGACCTGGCGAGGTGCGCGTGGTGGTCGAGGCCTGCGCCGTCTGCCACTCAGACCTCAGTTACGTAGACGGCATCTGGGCCACCGACTTCCCCCTAGTACTGGGTCACGAGGCATCCGGTCGGGTGGCAGACGTGGGTGATGGGGTGTACGACCTCTCCACCAACGACCCAGTGGTCGTGTCGCTGGTGCGGACCTGCGGAGAATGCCGGGCTTGCCGGAAGGGACACGAGGTGGCCTGTAACGGGAACCTGTCCCTGAACGACCGCAGTCCGCTGTCTGACGCAGATGGCAACCGCATCCCCCAGGGGCTAAACGTGGCCGCCTTCGCCACCCAGGTGGTGGTCCACCGGTCCCAGGTGGTGCGCCTCCCCGACGGCTTTGACCTGGTCGAAGCCTCACTATTGGGGTGCGGTGTCCTGACCGGGTCCGGGGCGGTCACCAACACAGCCCGGGTGGACCGGGGCGACGCGGTCATCGTGGTCGGGTGTGGCGGAGTGGGCGTGGGTGCCATCCAGGCGGCCCGGATCGCTGGGGCCAAACCAATCCTGGCCGTGGATCCGGAGGCCGACAAGCGGAAGGCCGCCCTCGGCTTCGGCGCCACCCACACCGTGGACCCGGTCGGCGACGACGTAGCGGCAGCTATTCGATCGGCCACGGGAGGCCGCCTGGCCGACCATCTGCTGGTCACCACCGGGGCGCCGGCCGCCCTGGACGGCGCCATCGACCTGCTGGCCCCCATGGGCCAGCTGGTGATAGTCGGTATGCCCGGCGACGACGTCACCATCGACGTCGCCCCCAGCTGGCTGGCTGCCGCCAACAAGTCGATCCTGGGGTCCAAGATGGGTGGTGCCAGGGTCTCCGTCGACGTACCGGCCCTCCTCGACCACCACCGGGCCGGTCGCCTGGACCTGGGCGGCATGGTCTCCACCACCCACCCGCTGGACGAACTGGAGGAGGCCTTCGGCGAGGTCCGCCGGGGCGAGGTGCTCCGTACGGTGATCCTGCCCAACGGATCCGGTGATCGGGACCCCGCCGATGCCCCGGGGGTTCTGGTATGAGGGTGGCCAACGTCGAGACGTTCGTGGTCGGCAACCCGCCGCCCCGCCACGGCGGCCGCTACTTCCTGTTTGTGCAGCTGACTACCGATGACGGGATCGTCGGCGTCGGCGAGGCCTACGTGGCTACCGTCGGACCCCACCTGGTGGCCGACATGTTGGTCGACGTGGCCGACCGCCACCTGGTGGGCCGCAGCCCCTTTGACGTGGAGGCGTTCTGGCGTCGGGCCTACGGCAGCGGCTACGCCCTGCGACCTGACCCCACCCTGTGCGGTGTCCTGAGCGCCCTGGAGATGGCCTGCTGGGACATCATCGGCAAAGCTGCTGGACGGCCCGTCTACGACTTGCTGGGAGGCCGCGTCCACGAGGGGCTCCGCTCCTACACCTACCTGTACCCAGAGGGCGGCGACGCCTACGACCCCCTGGACGGGCCCAACCTCTACACCGACCCCGACCTGGCCGCCGAGGCCGCCGTCCGAGCGGTAGAGATGGGTTTCACCGCCGTCAAGTTCGATCCGGCCGGCCCCTACTCCGTCTACGACGGCCGCCAACCGTCGCTGGAACGACTAGACCTCTCTGAGCGCTACACCCGGGCCATCCGCGAGGCGGTCGGCGACCGGGCAGACCTGCTGTTCGGAACCCACGGACAGTTCACACCGTCCGGCGCCCTGCGGTTAGCCCGCCGCCTCGAGGCCTACGACCCACTCTGGTTCGAGGAACCGGTACCCCCTGACGATCTCGAGGGCATGGCCCGGGTGGCCGCTGGCACCACCATCCCGGTGGCCACCGGCGAGCGCCTGACCACGGTGTCCGAGTTTGCCGCCGTCCTCCGGGCCGGCGCCGCGTCGATCCTGCAGCCTGACCTGGGGCGCAGCGGTGGGATTCTGCAGGGCAAGAAGATCGCCTCGGTGGGCGAGGTCCACCAGGCGCTGCTAGCCCCCCACTGCTACTGCGGGCCGGTGGTAGCGGCCGCCAATATCGCCCTGGCCACCTGCTCGCCCAACTTCCTGATCCTGGAGTCCATCGACCGATGGGACGGCTTCCACGCCGACCTCCTACAGTCCCCCATCCGCTGGGAGGACGGCATGGTCATCCCGTCAACGGAGCCGGGTCTTGGCGTGGTGCTGGACGTCGACGTGGCCCGGGCCCACCCGTATGAGGGCAACGAGTTGCACCTCACCCCCGAGAACGATCCGATACCTGTACGGGAGGACCTGTGAACGGACCTCGCTGGTCCGCCGGAACCGGTTCGATAGACGACGAAGAGACACCGGTGACCGGAGACAACCTGAGAACAGGAAGGCACCAATGACCGAGGGACGACGGGGACGCCTCAGCGGGCGGACCAGAACACGCGACGTGGTGGCCGAACAACCACCATGGACCCAACCTCGCCTGCCGTTCGAACCACTGCGGAGCGTCTCCGACGACGAGCTGGAGGCCATCCACAAGGCCTCGCTGAGAGTCCTGGCCGAGACCGGTATCGACTTCCTGGACGAGACGGCCCGACGCCAACTGGTCGATGTCGGCTGCCAGGTGGATGGCGACCGTGTGAGGTTTGACCCGGACTTGGTCATGCACCTGGTCTCCACCGCCCCGGCCGAGTTCACCATGCACGCCCCCTCCCCGGCCCGGAATCTCCACATGGGCGGCAACGTCCTCACCTACACCAGCGTGGCTAGCCCGCCGTTCGTCACCGGCCTGGGACGAGACCGCCGGGACGGCAACCGCGACGACTACCGGAACCTCATCAAGCTGGGCCAGATGTTGAACGCCGTCCACACCGTGGCCGGCTACCCGGTGGAGCCCATGGACCTCCACCCGTCGATCCGCCACCTGTACGCCACCCACGACATGCTCACCCTGTCGGACAAGGTTCCGTTTGTCTACAGCCTGAGTCGCCAGCGCAACCTCGATGCCATCGAGATGACCCGCATCGCCCGGGGCGCCGACCACGACGCCATGGATGTGGAGCCATCGCTCTACTCGGTGATCAACGCCAGCACCCCGCTGCGATACGACACAGTGATGCTCCACGGCATCCAGGAGATGTCGGCCCGTAACCAGTGCATCGTCATCACCCCGTTCACTCTGGCTGGGGCCATGGCCCCGGTGACCGTGGCCGGTGCCCTGGTGCTCCAGAACGCCGAGGCCCTGGCCGGCATCGCTTACACCCAGGTGGTGCGGGCTGGAGCCCCGGTGATCTACGGCGCCTTCACCTCCAACGTGGACATGCGGTCAGGTGCTCCGGCATTCGGCACCCCCGAGTACTGGAAGGCCTGCCTCATCAGCGGACAGTTGGCCCGCCGCTATCGCGTGCCTTACCGGTCGTCCAACGTCAACGCTTCGAACAGCGTGGACGCCCAGTCGGCCTACGAAAGCGTGATCGCCCTCTGGGGGGCGGTCATGGGTGGCGTCAACCTGCTGTTACACGGCGCAGGGTGGCTGGAGGGTGGCCTCCTGGCCTCCTACGAAAAGATGGTTATCGACGCCGACGTCCTGAACATGATCACAGCCATGCTGGAACCGGTAGTCATCGACGACGCCGCCCTGGCCGTCGAGGCCATCGCCGAGGTCGGGCCGGCCGGGCACTTCTTCGGGACCCAGCACACCCAGGACCGGTACGCCACCGAACACTTCCAGCCCATGGTCTCGTCGTGGGCCAACTTCGAGACCTGGGACGAGGGCGGACGGATCGAGGCCCACCAGCGGGCCGAGGCGCTGGCCCGCACCCTCGTCGACGCCCACCAGGAACCCCCCATGGCCGCAGACCGTCGAGCCGCCCTCGACGACTTCCTGGAACGTCGGGTCGCTGAGGGTGGCGTCGAGACGGACTACTGACCGGAAAAGCGGGAGGGCACGATTGGCATGGGGGGACTCCCCGACGAAGCACAGGTAGTGGTGATCGGTGGCGGCGTGGTTGGCGCCAGCGTGCTGTACCACCTCACCCAGGCCGGCTGGACAGACGTGATCTTGATAGAACGGCGGGAGTTGACCGCCGGGTCCACCTGGCACGCCGCGGGTGGCATGCACACCATCAACGGAGACCCCAACGTGGCCGCCCTCCAGCGGTACACCGTGCAGCTCTACGAAGACCTGGAGAAGGCCTCCGGCGTGTCCTGTGGGGTCCACTTGACCGGTGAGGTGATGCTGGCCGACGACGAGGACCGCATGGACTGGCTGCGCATGGCCCATGCCCGCGGCCGCTACCTGGGTATGCAGACCGAGCTGATTTCGGTGGCCGAAGCCAAGGAGAAGATCCCCTTCCTGGTCGAGGACCACTTCGTGGGCGCCCTCTGGGACCCGGTGGGCGGCCACGTCGACCCGTCGGGCGTCACCAACGCCTACGCCACGGCAGCCCGGCTGGCCGGAGCCGAGGTCCACCGCAACACCTGGGCCCACGACATCGTGTCCCGCCCCGACGGCCGATGGGACGTCGCCACCGAGCAGGGCACCGTCACCTGTGAGCACTTCGTGAACTGCGGCGGCCTGTGGGCCCGCGAGGTAGGCCGTATGTGCGGCCTGGAACTGCCCATCCTGGCTATGGAGCACATGTACCTGGTTACCGAGGAGCTCCCGGAAATTCGACCCTGGCTGGACGCCACCAACGGCCACGGTGTCGGGGCCATCGACTTCGGCGGTGAGATCTACACCCGTGCTGAGGGCGGCGGCCTGCTTCTGGGCACCTACGAGAAGGCCTGTGTGCCGTGGTCGGTGAAGGAGACCCCGTGGGACTTCGGAGCACAGCTCCTCACCCCCGATCTGGAACGCATCGCCCCGTCGTTGGCTGTCGGCTTCGAGCACTTTCCGATCTACGCCGAGGCGGGTATCCGCCGGGTCGTCAATGGCCCGTTCACCTTTGCACCGGACGGGAACCCTCTGATCGGTCCCATCCGCGGCCAGCGAGGCCACTGGGTGGCCTGTGGCGTCATGGCCGGCCTCAGCCAGGGTGGCGGCGTAGGCCTGGCTATGGCCAACTGGATGACCACAGGCGATCCCGGATTCGACGTTTGGGGCATGGACGTCGCCCGGTACGGGGACTGGACCACTCCCTCCTACACCCGGGCCAAGGTCATGGAAAACTACAGCCGCCGGTTCTCCATCTCGTTTCCCAACGAAGAGCTCCCTGCCGGACGTCCCCTGCACACGTCACCCGTCCACGGCCGCCTGTCTGAGGCCAACGCCGTCTGGGGCTCCTCCTACGGCCTGGAACAGGCCCTGTGGTTCCAACGGCCCGGCGAGGACCCGGTGGAAGACGTGACGTTCCACCGGTCCAACGCCTTCGACCCGGTCGCCGACGAAGTCCGTGCCGTACGCACCGGGGTGGGGCTGCTGGAAACCACCGGATTCGCCAAGCACCAGTTCACCGGTCCGGGCGCCCGGGACCTCCTAGACCGGCTCCTGGCCAACCGCATCCCACCGCCGAGTCGAATGGCCCTGGCCCCGATGCTCAACGCACAAGGTCGCCTCATAGGCGACTTCACGGTGGCCACACTGGCCGACCCGTTCAACGGCTCCGAACGGTTCCTGGTCTTCGGCTCCGGGGTGGCCGAGGGGTACCACGAGCGGTGGTTCCGGGCCCACCTCCCGGTCGATGGGGCCCCCGTGCACTACCGGCCCCTCTCCCACGAGCTGGCTGGGCTGTCCATCGCTGGGCCGGCAGCCCGCCAGGTGCTGGAGGCGCTGACTGACGTTGATGTATCCGGTGAGGCGTTCGGGTTCTTGGACGTCCGGGAACTGGACCTGGGCATGGTCCCGACGATCGTGGGGCGCATCTCATTCACCGGCGACCTGGGATACGAGTTCTGGGTACCGGCCTCGCTCCAGCAGCGCCTCTACGACCTCGTGGTGGAGGCCGGAACGCCCTACGGCCTACGGCCGTTGGGCCTACGGGCCCTGGACTCCCTGCGCTTCGACAAGTCGTTTGGAGCCTGGGCCACCGAGTACCGCCCCATCTACACCGCCGACGAGGCCCGGCTGGACCGCTTCGTCAAGCCAGAGAAGGGTGACTTCATCGGTCGTGATGCCGTGGTGGCCGACCGGACCAACGGCCCCGACCGGCGCCTGTGCGCCTTCACCCTGGACGACGGAAACGAGCGGGACTCCGACGTCCTGGGTGACGAGCCGATCTGGTACGACGGGGAGGTGGTGGGCTGGGCTACTTCAGGCGGCTACGCCCACTGGTCGGAGGCCTCGTGCGCCCTGGGGTACGTCCCGACCCCCCTAGCCGACTCCACGTCCTCGGCTACCGGCTTCGAGCTCGAAGTGTTGGGTGTCCGACGCCCCGCCACTCGCCGCGACGAGCCGTTGTTCGACCCGTCGGGGTCGCGGATGCGAGGCTGAGGGCCGACCGATGGGCCCGGACACACCGGAGCGGAGGATCGGACGATGGACGTACACCCCGTGGTAGACGGCGACCTGGACGACTCTCTGGTGCGCCGGGCGTCTACCGTCGGCCACCGGATGGTCATGGGTCCCGGCGAGCCAGCCCTGTCCGAGTGGGCGGCCGCTGGCTTGGTCCTTCCTGACGAGACGGCCATGATGCGCTACCGGCTGGACCGCATCGCCGACCAGTTGGTGTTGGCCGACGTTGACGGGATCCTCCTGTTCGATCCCATGAACGTCATGTACGCCACTTTCGCCCCGAACATGCAGGTCTGGTTGCTCCACAACCAGGCTCGCTACGCCTTCGTGGGGGTCGACGGACGCCTTGTGCTCTTCGACTACCCCAACTGCGAGTTCCTGTCGGCTCACAACCCGTACGTGGACGAGGTCCGACCGGCCACTACGTTCACCTACTTCCTGGCCGGCGACCGGATCGACGAACAGGCCAAGAGCTTTGCCGCCGAGGTGGTTGACCTGGCCCGTACCCACGGTGGCGGCACCCGACGTCTGGCCGTGGACTCGTCCACCACCGCGGGGATCACCGCCCTGCAGGACGAGGGCGTCGCCCTGGTCGAGGGAACCCGGATCATGGAGGAGGCCCGCAAGGTAAAGGGCCCCGACGAAATCGCCGCCATGCGCTGCTCGGTGGAGGGCACCCGGGTGTCGTGTCGGAAGATGTTTGAGGCCATGCGACCGGGCCTAACCGAGAACCAGCTCTGGGGGGTGCTTTGGGCCGAGATGCTGGCCCGCCATGGTGAGTGGATGGAGTGCCGCCTGCTGTCGGCCGGTCCCCGAACTAATCCTTGGTTCCAGGAGTGCAGCAGCTACGTCATTGGTAACGGTGAACTGGTGGCCTTCGACACTGACCTGGTGGGGGCCTACGGGATGATGACCGACATCTCGCGCACCTGGGTGTGTGGCGACGCTCTGCCCTCGGATACGGCCCGGCACGCCCACGACCTAGCCGTCGAGCAGGTGTCCCGGAACATCGAGTTGCTGACCCCGGGCCGAAGCTTCCACGAACTGTGCCACGCCGCTTGGGCCCCCCCGGTCGAGGACTACCGGCACTACTCGTGCCTGTTCCACGGGGTGGGTCAGTGCGACGAGTACCCCAGCATTCCCTTCCCGGAGGACTGGGCGGACTCAGGCTACGACGGGGTGCTGGAACCCGGCATGGTGCTGACCGTCGAGTCCTACGTGGGTGCTCGGTCGGGTGGCGAGGGGGTCAAGATCGAAAATCAGGTACTCATTACCGAGGGCGGCCACGAGAACCTCACCCCGTGGACGCTCGACCTCGACCGCTTCGAGGGGCTGTGACCTCTCCGGACCCGACCAGTAGACCCGACATGGCCTGCTGCCCTACTTAAGCCCCTTTCCATGACCCACCGACGGAGACCATGACCACCCCATCCGACGAGAAGTTCACTGACCTGATCCGGAAGATCATGCCGTTCTGCGACGTGCTCGGGTTGTCGGTCATCAGCGCCACGCCCCAGCGGGTAGAAGCCACAGCTGACTGGGCTGAAGAGCGGACCACGGTGTTCGGAGGCTTGCACGGTGGCTACATCATGGCCATCGCGGATTCTGTGGGGGCGCTGTGTGCGTCTCAGAACCTTCCGGAGGGAGCGGAAACTTCGACCATCGAATCCAAGACGAACTTCCTGCGTCCGGTCACCGGTGGAACCGTCACCATCGTGGCCACACCGATCCACGTTGGGCGAACCACCATCGTCGTCCAGACCGCGATCACCCGTGACGACGGCAAGTCGGTCTCGCTGACCACTCAAACACAGGCGGTTACGGGTCCGACTTGAGGCCGGTTCGGCTAGTGGCCCCTAGTTCCCCTCGAACTCGGGTTGTCGCTTTTCGATCCAGGCCTGCGCCGCCTCCCGGGTGTCCTGCGTCCCAAAGTTGGTGGCTTGGGCCTGGCCCTCGGCCTCCAGCGCTTGGGACATAGACGTTTGTCCGCCGTTGTTCAACAACGCCTTGCTCATGGACAGAGCAAGAGGTGGTCCGGCGGCGATCCGACCCACCACGTCAGCCACGTGGGCATCCAGGTCGGCTTCGGCCACGATCCGGTTGACCAGGCCGATGCGGTCGGCTTCGGCGGCATCGATGACCTCAGCCAGGAGGGCCAGTTCCTTGGCCCGGTGCAGGCCCACCCGTCTGGGCAGCACCCAGGATCCACCGAAGTCGATAGTGAGGCCGCGACGGGCGAAGATCTCCGAGAACCGCGCCGTGTCGGCTGCATAGACGAGGTCGCACCCCAGGGCCATGTTGAGGCCGGCTCCGGCCGCCACACCGAACACCTTGGCCACAACCGGATGCTGGCACTCATGGAGAGCCTGGGCCGATGCCTTGATCCTGCGCAGGTTGCGGAGGGGGTTGGTGGCCACCGCACCACTGGCCCGCTCCGACTGGCCGCCCACATCAGCGCCCGAGCAGAAGTTGCCGCCGGCGCCAGTCAACACGATGGCCCGCACGGACCCGTCTGAGTGAAGGTCCCGGAAGATCCTTCCGAACTCGTTGAACATCGACCCGGTCATGGCATTCATGACCTCGGGACGGTTCATCGTCACGGTGACAATGTCGCCGTCTCGCGTCACGTCCAGCCCTTCGGCCCCTTCGATCACACCGCCCACGTCGCTCCTCCGGTCCTCTTCCTCTCTCGACGTTAGACCGACACAGGGAGACCCAACCCACGGGGCGACCTGTCCGGTGGAGCGCCCACCAGCATTCCACCGGTACCACCGGTACCACCGGTGGCCGTCGCTAGGGTCGACACATGGACCTGGACCTGACAGAGGATCAGGAGGCGATCCGCGACGTCTTCGCCGACTTCTTCACCTCGGAGACCGGACCCGAACGGGCCCGGGCGGCCGAGCCGGTCGGCTTCGACGCCGCAGCCTGGGAGCGACTGATGGAGACCGGCGCCCCTGGCATGGGCGTCGACGCCGATCTTGGAGGCGGCGGGGCCTCGTTGGCCGACCTAGCCGTGGTGGCCGAGGAGGCCGGAGCCCGAATCGCCCCTCTGCCCCTGGTCGACCACCAGGTCACCGCCCGCCTGTTGGCCAGCGTGGGGGGCTGTGACGACGACGTCCTGTCCGGTGCAGCCATCGCCGGCCTGGCCGTCCGCCCGGTCGAGGATGGCACCGCCCGTACCGTTCCCACCGGAGCCGTGACCGGCCGTCTAGTCGCCCTAGACGGTGACCGCCTGATAGCCGTCGACGGTCCTCCTGGGGATCCCCTGGCCAACCATGGTTGTCTGCCCCTTGCCCACCGGGAGGTGAGCGAGGCCACCGTGCTGGCCACGGGACCCGAGGCGATAGCGGCCTACGATCGTGCCCTCGACGAGTGGCGGACCCTCACCGCCTCGACCCTGGTCGGCATCACCCGGACTGCCCTGGACCTCGGCGTCGCCTACGTCAAGGAACGGGAGCAGTTCGGTCGCCCGGTGGGCAGCTTCCAGGCCGTCCAGCACCTCTTGGCCGACCTGCCCGGGCTCTTAGACGGAGCCCGCTTACTGACCGCTAAGGCGGCGTGGGCCGGTGACCGGGCATCGGCCGGCGAGTCGGGCGTCCTGGACGTGGGCGCCAACGACGTGACCGACTTTGGCGCCCTGGCCACCATGGCCCTCGTGGTCGCTGGTGAGGCTGCGGCCACTTCGACTGACCGCAGCCTCCACGTGCACGGTGGCTACGGCTTCAGCGAGGAGTACGACATCCAGCTGTTCTTCCGCAGGGCCCGCGCCCTCGCCCTGCTGCTGGGAGACCCGGCCCGCGAGTGCCGGCGGCTGGCTGACCGGATGTTCACCGACCCGGCGGCCGCCTGATGGACTTCTCCCTCGGCCCCCAAGCCGCCGAGTTTCGCGACCAGATCCGGGCATTCGTGGCCGAGCACCTGACGACCGAAGTGGTCGACCGAATGCACGCCACCGGCACATTCAACGACAGGGACCTCAATGGGGCACTGGCCGACGCTGGCCTGCTGGCCGGGGCGGTCCCCGGCTACGGCGACCGTGACCCCATCGAGCTCTACGTGCTGTTCAACGAGTTAGAGAAGGCTGGAGCCCCCTACGACGGACTGGCCGTCACCATGCTGGTGGCCGGCGTGGTTAACGCAGTGGGTACCGACTTCCACCGGGAAGCGGTGCTGGACCGCCTGTTGACCGGTCGTTTCAACTGTTGCCTGGGCTACAGCGAACCTGACCACGGTTCGGATTTGGCCGCCATCACCACGAGGGCCGTCCGGGAGGGTGACGGATGGGTGATAAACGGCCAGAAGATGTGGACCACCATGGCCCACGAGGCCGACTGGGTGATCCTGCTCACCCGGACCAACCCCGACGTACCCAAGCACAAGGGCCTGACCATGTTCTTGGTCCCCATGGACACCCCGGGTATTGAGGTCCAGCCCGTCCCCACCATGGCCACCGAGCGCACAAACGCCACCTTCTACGACGAGGTCCGGGTGGGCGACGAGTGGCGCCTCGGAGAGGTCGACGGTGGCTGGACCGTCATGGGAGTCGCCCTGGCTTTCGAACGGGGGGTGATGGGCGGCACCAACCCAGCCGTTCCCCTACTGCGCCACGTCCGGGACTGGGCAGCCACCGCTCCCGCCCCGGATGGCGGACGGATGCTGGACGACCCGGTCCTGCGGGAACGCATGGCACGTACGGCCATCGCCAACCAGGTGTCCCAGCTCCTGACGCTGCGGGCGGCGTGGATCGCCGCCACTGGCGGACTGCCCGGCCTGGAGGGATCTATGGCCAAGCTGTACGCCACCGAGCGGTACCAGCAGGCTGTGGGATGGTTCCAACAGATGGCGGGCGCCGAGGGGCTCCTAGGGTTCCACGCCGACGGGGCAGCGGCCGACGGCTGGATCGACTACGACGCCCGCCACGCCCCGGTGACCACCATCTACGGCGGAACCACGGAGATCAACCGCAACAACGTGGCCGAGCGCCACCTGGGCCTCCCCCGGGCCCGCTGAACCCGTTCCCCCCGGGTCGGGTCAGTCCAGGAGCCGGTCGCGCAAGTCGGCTATCCGGTCCTCGGTGAGGCCCAATCCGTCGCGCAACATGCACCCGGCGCCGCCCCATCGGTCATCCACGGCAGCTAGCTGCGCCTCGACGTAGGCCGGGGCCACCTCGATGAACGGCCGCAAGAGCTCCAGCCCCTCTTCGGTGAGCATGCCCCCGTCCACCAGGGCTGCCGCCCGGCGTGTCCCCACCCGGTTGCTCTCCAGATAGTGCTCCACGATGGCGTCCCGCTCCACGCCAAGGGCCAACAGCAGGATGGTCCCCACCCACCCGGCCCGGTCCTTACCGGCCGAGCAGTGCCACACCAGCGGCCACCGGTCGGCATCGGTTACGAGATCCATGACCCGACAGAAGGCCTCGACCCTCCCCGGGTGCTCCACCATGTTACGAGCGCCCTTCGTGGCGATGGCCGCCGCCCGGCCGTCGGACCACACGGCACGCATGGCCTCCACGTCGCCGGTGGTGATGAACTCCCGGATGTCGGCCCCAAAGCCTCCTTCGTCAGGGATGGGTGCCGGGATCCCGACCGCGCCCTCAGGTATCCGGTCAGCGCCCTCGTACCGGGAGTCCACCTCGTTGCGCAGGTCCACCACCGTCCGGATGCCCAGGGCATGCAGGCGAGCCAGGTCGGCGTCAGAAGCCCGACCCAGGTGTCCTGACCGCCACAGCAGGCCACCGACCGTGGTCCGACCGTCGGTGGTGGGCAGACCACCGATGCCTCGGAAGTTGGCGATCCTGTCCATCTCGGTCGCGGTGGGCTCCATCACGGGATGATGGCACGGCACGTTCCCGCACCCCACCTCCGATGGCCGTACCATCGGGTCGTGTCCGACGGTCCGGCCTCCCATCCCGACGTCCTGCTGGTCGACGACCCGCGCCCCGGTGTACGACGGCTGACCCTGAACCGGCCCGAGAAGCGCAACGCCCTGAACAACGCCCTTCGGGGAGCTCTGTTCGCCGCGCTCCAGGAGGCCGACCGCGACAACGCCGTCCACGTGACCATCCTCCGGGGAGCCGGACCGTGCTTCTCCTCTGGGTACGACCTGGGCTCAGACCTCAGCGCCGACCGACCCTCCTACACGCCGGGGGGTGACGGAGGCTGGGCCCGTCACGTCACCGACGGATGGCTGTCGCTGTGGGACTTGGCCAAGCCGGTAATTGCCCAGGTCCACGGCTACGCCATGGCCGGGGGCTCCGAGCTGGCCGCGGCCTGCGACCTCGTCTACTTGGCCAACGACGCCACCATCTCCCATCCCGTGCTCCGAGTAGCCGGAACACCTGACTTCGCCATCCACCCGTGGCTGGTCGGCCTACGCAACTCCCTGGAGATGGTCCTTACCGGCGATCCGGTAGACGCCGCCGAAGCGGTCCGCGTCGGTTACGCCAACCGTGCGTTTCCTGCTACCGAGCTGGATGAAGCGGTGCTGGCTGTAGCCGAGCGCATGGCCTCCATCCCCCACGAACTCCTACAGCTCAACAAGCGCTGGGTATACCGGGCGATGGACGCCATGGGTGCCCGAACGGCCATCCGGTCGGCCCCCGACCTGGGTGCCCTGGGCCCTCACGTCCCGTCGATCCAGGCGAACCTGGACGGGCTCCGGAGCCGGATACGCGACGCCGCCCGCTCACCGGACGACGACCCGGCAACCTGACGGTCCGACCCAATCAGGCGCCGCTTGGGACCCGCCTGGTCCGACTGGCCATCCGGTTCTCGAAGGTCTCGGCCTGGGCAATCAGGGCCCCCGGAATGGCCAGGATCTTCTCTTGCAGTTCCTCGCCCCGGGGGTCAAGGCCCTCGATGGACCCCACCTTCCAGTGGCGGAGCAGCGGTTGGACCACCTGTTCGGCATGGATCCGTAGGTTGTAGATCCCGGCCCGGGCAATGGCCACGGCCCGTCGGCTGAAGTTCGGAATCACGGTCCCGGGCATGTTGAAGTCGGACAGGACCCGGTGGAGCGCCCCCAGCACGAAGGTGGGCGCCTGGCGCAGCATGGCCGTGGTCACTCCCCGGTAGAACATGAAGTGGTGGTTCTCGTCGGCGGCCACTCGGGTCATGACCTCGTGGGCCACCGGACAGTCGGCCTTCACCCCAGTGTTGCGGTGGCTGATACGGGTGGCCAGTTCCTGGGCCGACGTGTAGGCGAAGACCTCCACAGGGCACGGGGAGTCGTAACGCCAACCGCGGGTCACCGTGGCCAACCGCTCGTCCTCCAGTTGGGCAGGATCGCAGTTCCGGGTGGCCAGCAGGTAGTTACGGATGGCAATGGAGTGCTGGCCCTCCTCAGCCGTCCAGAGGCGGGACCATTCGGCCATCGGCGAGTCCTCGGGGAAGCTGCCAGCGATCTTGGCGTGGTAGTAGGGGAGGTTGTCCTCGGTCAGCAGGTTCAACTGCAGAGCGGTACGGACCTCCGGGGACAACGTGGCCTGGGACTCCTCCCACGGTTCGTCGCGGAAACTCCGGCCCAGTTCCCAAGGAACAACGTCGTGGGCATACCAATGCTGTCGGCGCTCCCGGTGCTCGGCCATGAGCCGGGAGATCTCCGGCTCGACGGACGAGACCAACTCGAACGATTCGGTGGTGGCGGTCACGGCGCTCCGATCCCATTCCGGGCCGCCCCTCAGCCCGGTAAGGAACAGGCTAGGTCACCCCGGGGAAACCCGGTACCCGGCACCCTGTCACGCCCGAAGGGGCGCTCCCGTCCGATCAGTCGGTGACAGCGGGCTCGAGGTCGTCGTAGGTCTTGTTTCGACGGAACTCGGTGATGATCTTCTTCGACGTCGTGGCCAGCATCACTCCGGCGAACGCGGTGAGAAAAGAGCCGGCGCCACTGACGGTCTTGAGGTCCGACACCCGGGCCAGGCTGGCGATCCACACGATGCCGATCAGCGCTAGGCCACCTCCCGCGCCGGCAACCATGACACTCCAGCGCCATCTTCGGTTCTCGTCCAGGCCCAGCAAACCCGATGCCGGCACGGTGAGCGCCGCGCCGATGATGGACATCGTGATGGCCAGGCGGCCAAGCCCGCCACCGTCCTCCGAAAGCCCGTCGGTGACCACCAGAGCATTCATTCGGTACTTGTTGCGCAGAGAGGCGGCCTTTCCACTGTTTGATGCTGCCATGGCCGGATTCTCGTTCGTCTCGTCCCGAAGTCGAATCAGTTCCGCTTTGACCTCTTCGGGAAGCTCGGTCGCTCGACGTTCGTCGAAGGTCCAACCGGAAATCGAACCGATCAGGACCAGGGCAACGGCGAGGGCGCCCGCACCCATCCGACCCCAGCTGATGATTCGGTCCAAAGGTCGGAAGGCTGAGTAGGGCGCCGTCTGCAGGGCCAGGACCGCGCCGGCCAGCATCACGATGCTGGCCACGATGGCCAGCATCACGCCCGGGCCGTGGTTGTAGGTCTCAACGTCGACGAAGGGGGAGGCCACCTGGTAGGTGAGGGCGGCGACCAGCATGCAGCTCGAGGTGATGACCATGGTGTCTGCTGCGAACCAGCGGGAGCCTGACCGTAGGACGACCACGACCATCACGCCGATGGTGACGGTGGTCAGCAACTGCATGTCCAGGAACACCGCCGAATCGCCGGAGCCGATACTCCCGATGACCAGCCATCGGAGGGCGACGCCACTTGCCAGCGCTCCCAGGACGGTGACCCGCTGCTCGGAACCGGTTCCGTCAAGTACCCGATAGACGGCTCCGGCCAACGCGAGGGCCACCAGGTCCTTGACGTCGAGCACGGTCGAGAGCGGTGCGACGGCCATGCCCACGATGGCAACCACCGCAGCAGCCACCAAGTTGTTCCAGGTCATCCGATCGGCATCGAACAGGCTCGTACTGTTCAGGACGGCCAGCACGATCGCTCCGAGGGCGAGGACGATCACGGCGAGGACCTCTCCGGCCATACCGGTCGGGCTTTCGAAGATGTGCCCGAGCAGGCCCGCCGTGACGGCCCAAGTCCCGACCATCTGCCAGGACACCGGAACCGCCACCTTCGCTAGGCCGAGAACGAGGCCGAGGATCGCCGGAATCGCGAAGGTCTCGACGACCACCGACCAGAAGGCCTGGGCCTCATAGCCCTGGAGGTTGGAAAGCATCGTGTACCCGTCGAACTCGCCCAGGATCGGGTACATGAAGATGGCGGTGAACGCGCCGAGCGCCAGGGATACCAGGCCGGCAGGACCTCGGGCCCGTCCGATCCCGCCCGTCCAGAAGATGCAGGAGACGGCGGCGAAGACGGAGAAGAAGCCCAGAGCCAGAACAACAAGGCCAGCCCACGAGCCACCGGATGCCTGGTAGCCGTTGAACGACTCGCCGATGAGGTCTACGTCTGCTTTACGGGAATGGCTGCTAAGGAGGCCAGCATCGTTGCCCCATGTCATCTTGGTGGAGAGGACCGCGACGAACCCGGCGATGCCGACGACGGCCATGCCGAGGCGCTCACGTCCCGAGGCCACTACCTCGTGCTCGACGTGGACGGCCTTTGATGCCTTCTGGTCTTCGGTCTCGGCTGCCTCGACCTTCTTGAGGAGTTCTTCAGGGTCCCGGCGCTGGCTCATGGCCTCCCGGATCCGGGATAACAGGTTCTGTCCACCCTCCTCTTCGGGCTGGGAGAGGCGGTCTAGTACGACGGCCACTGCCCACAAGGCGAGACCGGATGAGATGCCGAGGCCGATGTCGAGGTTCTGGACGGCCCGGAAGACCAGGAGTCCGAGGCCCCCGGCGCCCATGATGGCGGCGATGCCGACCATGGCGATGGCCAGCATGAGGGTCTGGTTGAGACCGGCCATGATCGAGGGCTTGGCCAGCGGCAACTGGACGTCGGTCAGGACACGTAACTCGGTGGATCCGTACGCCCTGCTGGCCTCCACGACGTCCTCGGGAACGTGTCTGATGCCCAGGTTGACCATACGCACCAGCGGTGGCAGGGCGTAGATCATGGTCACCATGGTCGCTGGGACGACTCCGATGCTGAAGAAGAACACGAACGGCACCATGTAGACGAACGTGTGGACAGTCTGCATGGCGTCCAGGATCGGTCTGGTCACGTTCCACGCCGAGTCCACCCGGGCGCAAAAAACCCCGAGTGGGAGGCCGACGAGCGCGCACAACCCGACGGCCACGAGAACCATCCCGATGGTCCGCATGGTCTCCACCCAGTACATCGATCCGAGCAGGCCGCACATCATCAGGCCGAGCCCGGCCATAATGCCGATCTTCGGCGTCCGCACCAGCGAGCCGAGGATTACCGTGAAGAGCACCACCTGGTACCAGGGAAGCTGTAGCAGGAAGTCGTTGACGACATTCGAGAGCAGGAAGTCGAACGGCCACTTGACGGTATCGAGGAACCACTGGGCGTTGGCGTCCAACCAGTCGACCATCTGGTCGAACCAGTACCCCACCGGCAACTGGAACTGGTCAAGGACCTTGGTATCGGAGAGGCCCACGCCCTCGCTTCGTCCGGTCCATTCGCCGGTCTCGCCGCCAATGACCCAGGTGGTCCATCTCACAGGAAGACCTCCCGCTCGAACCCGTCCACCAACTGCTCTACCCGGCCCATCTCCTCCATGATCTCCCGAGGTTCGAGCTCACCGATCAGGTGGCCTGTGTCGTCCACCACGGCAATCGGGAGCCCCCGACCGGCCGCCGCGTAGTTGTCACTGAACCGTGCCTCAATGGTGGTGGAGTCGAAGTCTGACCGCAGCACCAAGCCCAGGTCGGTCGTCCCGTGGGCGATGGCCGTGGCGGCGTCGGTCATAGCCAGCAGGCCGGTAGGCCGGCCGTCGGCGTCGACCACAAAGGCACCTTGCCGATCGCCCATGGCGTCGATGCTTTCTGTGAGGGTCCACGACTCGTTGAGGATCACCGGGGTCTCCATGATCTTGCCCACGTCAATGACCCGGCCCTGGTCCACGTCCTGGACGAACTCAGCCACGTATCCGTCTGCCGGTTCGGTGAGGATCTCCTCAGGCGTCCCGATCTGGATCACCTTGCCGTCGCGGAGGATGCAGACCCGGTTGCCGACGCGCAGGGCTTCGTTCAGGTCGTGGGTGATGAACACGATCGTCTTGTGGAGCTTGTCCTGGATCGCCATCAGCTCATCCTGCATCTGGCGCCGGATCAGCGGATCCAGTGCGCTGAAGGCCTCATCCATGAGCAGGATCTCCGGGTTGGAGCACAGCGCCCTAGCAAGACCCACGCGCTGCTGCATGCCTCCGGACAGTTGGCGGGTGGCGTTGAAGGCATAGGCCTCGAGCCCGACCATGGCCAGCGCCTCGATGGCCGCCTCGTGGCGTTCTTTCTTATCCACACCCTGGACCTTCAGGCCGTAGGCGGTGTTGTCAATGACATTACGGTGGGGGAAGAGGGCAAAGTGCTGGAAGACCATGGCTGTCTTCTCACGGCGGAAGGCCTGGAGGGCGGCGCCCCGGAGTTGTTGGACGTCTGTTCCCTCGACCAGGACACGACCATGGGTTACGTCGTGCAGTTTGTTCACCGTTCGAATGGCCGTCGACTTGCCCGATCCGGACAGTCCCATGACCACGAAGATCTCACCCTTCTGTACCTCGAAGGAGATGTCACGCATCCCGACGACGTGACCGGTCTGCCGTTGGACCTCGTCCTTGCCGACGTCCGCCGAGCAGAGGTCAAACGCCCGCCCACGCGGGTTCGGGCCGAAGATCTTGTAAACGTTCTCCAGTGCAATGATCGGCTCGGAGTCCGACATGCAACCTCTCCTTGTTGTGTAACACACATAGAGACATAGTGGGACACCCCGACACATCCCCTACAACTGCGGCAGTGTATCAGGGTGACCTGTGTAACGAGACGGGCCACAAGGGATCCGGGAGACCACTCTTTATCGGTCCCGGCCCGATATCCGGTTACCGTCGAAGGTCGGGCCGCAAGCCGTCGACCCGGTCACGTTGATCACGGGGAGAACCAGGGTGGAAGACCGGCGATTCCTCGACACCTCTTACGACCTGGAGACCGGCCGTCAGACGCTGGACCACTACGAGGAGTGGGCCGAAACCTACGACCAGGAGGTCGGCGTCGAGAACGCCTACGCCCAACCCACCCGGTGCGCAAAAGCCCTGACCTCCGTAGTGGAACCCGGCGGACGGATCCTGGACGTGGGCTGCGGCACCGGACTCTCCGGGCGTGCCCTCGCCGAGGCCGGATTCACCAACCTCGACGGCTGCGACTTCTCACCCCCCATGCTGGAACGGGCCGCAGCGACCGGGGTCTACGGCCGGCTCTTCGAATCCGACCTGAACGAGGGGCTCGACGTCGCCGACGACACCTACGATCACGCAGCGGCCGTCGGCGTGTTCTCGTTCGGGCACATCCGACCCTCCGCCCTCCGTGACGTCCTGCGCGTCGTCCGACCGGGCGGTGCCGTAGTCGTCGGCTTGAACGACCACTTCTGGGACGAGGGCCGTTTCCCCGCCGAACTGGACGCCATCGAGGCCGACGGTTCGGCCACCGTGGCCTTCCGGGAGCACGGCGACCACCTGCCAGGTGCCGGCATCGAGGGTTGGGTCGTGGTCCTGATCAAAGAGCAGGGCTGATCGCCCGGATACCGACGCCGGGCGGATCCGTCCCGGAGGTTAGGACTGAGCGTGTTGCCAGCCGAACCGTCCCTTGATGCACAGGTGGCCGTGAGTCACCGAGTGGTCGGCCGGTGACGTCACCTTCACAATCCGCTCATCCTGGACGTGCAGTTCCAGGTTGCAGCCCACCCCGCAGAACGAACACACCGTGGTGGTGACCTCCTGGTCTTCCTCGTTCCACGTGCCGTCCAGGCGCATGTCGTGCTCGGTCTTGAAAGCCAGCGCCCCCGTTGGACAGACCCCGATGCAGTTCCCGCAGTAGACGCAGGCCGAATCGGGAAGGGTCACGTCGTGCTCGGTGGAGATGTGGGCCCCGAAACCCCGACCGGCTGTGGCGATGGCGTAGGTGTGCTGGGCGTCGTCGCCACAGGCCTCAACGCACTTGTAGCAGAGGATGCACCGTTCGTAGTCCCGAACGTAGAGGTCGTCTTGGACCTTCACCGGCTGGGCCACCGTCGCGATCTCGGACCGTTCTCCCATCCGCTCCGGCCGGGCCCCATAGTGCTCCATCCAGGCGTGGACCTCGGGGTCAGCCCGGTCCATCTCGACCGACGAGGCCAGCAGCTCGTAGACCATCCGCCGACTGGTGTGTACCCGCTCGGAGTCAGTGGACACCACCATCCCGTCTTCCACGGGCCGGGAACAGGACGGAACCAGAACCCGGGACCCCTCGACCTCGACTACGCAGACCCGGCAAACGTTGACCGGTGTCAAGTTCTCGGCCCAGCACAGCGTTGGTGTGTCGATGCCCTGGCGGCGACAGGCGTCCAGGATGGTGGACCCCTCCGGAACACGAACTGTCGCCCCGTCGATGGTGGCCTCGACCATGGTGGTCACAGAAACCGCCGTCTCGTTCATCGAGATCCTCCGCCGCCGATGTCGACCAGCAGGCCGAGGTCCAGAGCGCTGAGCACAGCACCTGAGGCCGTCTGACCCAAACCGCAGATCGAGGCGTCCTTCATGACGGCCGCTAGGTCGTCCAGCAGGTCCCGTTCGTCATCCACCGTGGACCCCCGTCCCAGCCGGACCAGCACCTCCTCCTGGCGCACCGTCCCCACCCGGCAGGGAACGCACTGGCCACACGACTCGTCACGGAAGAATTCGGCGATGCGCCGTACGGTGTCGACCAGGTCGTCAGTCTCATCGAACACCATGATCACGCCTGAGCCCAGCGACACGCCTGCGTCCCGGGTGGCCTCCAACGTCAGCGGCAGGTCCAGCGAGTCCGGTCCCACGAAGCTACCGGCGGCCCCACCCAGCATGACGGTCCGCAGGCTCCGCCCCTCTGGCAGGCCTCCGGCCAGGTCGATCAGGTCCCGCAGGGTGGCCCCAAACTCCACCTCGTAGGTGCCGGGGCGGACTACCCGTCCGCTGAGGCAGAACAACTTTGTTCCTGGTGACCGCTCCGTACCCTCGGCGGCGTAGGCCGCTCCGCCGTCCAAAACAATGGGCAGCACGTTGACCAGTGTTTCCACGTTGTTGATGGCCGTGGGCTCACCGAACAGGCCGTGCGTGGTGGGAAACGGCGGCTTGTTCCGAGGCTCGCCCCGGAACCCCTCAAGCGAATTAAACAGCGCCGTCTCCTCGCCACAGATGTAGGCACCGGCCCCGCTGCGCAGCGAGATGTCGAAGCGACGTCCCGAGCCGGAGACGTCGTCGCCCAGGAGCCCTGCAGCCCGGGCCTCGGTGATGGCATGGCCCAGACGGTCGGTGGCCACCGGGTACTCACCCCGGATGTACAACCAGCCCTGCTCGGCCCCGACGGCCAGGCCGGCCACCGTCATAGCCTCGATGAGGGAGAACGGGTCACCCTCCATGACAACCCGGTCCTTAAAGGTTCCGGGCTCAGACTCATCGGCATTGCACACCAGGTGGCGGGGACGCCCCTCCTGGTCGGCCACGCCGCGCCACTTGATGCCGGTCGGGAAGGCAGCACCACCCCGACCGGACAACCCGGCCGTGGTCACCTCGGCAATCACCTGGTCCGATCCCATGGTCAACGAGGCCTCCAGGGCCCGGTAGCCGCCGTGGGCCCGGTAGTCCTCGAGGCTGGTCGGATCGACGACACCGACACGGGCCAGGAGGCGTAGGCCGGGATCCCCAGCCTGGGGGAGGGTGACCGACGGCGTGGAGGCGCCCGATCCGATGGCTGCCGCGACCTGTGCGACACCAACCGGTCCGCCATCCACCGAAGCGACGGTCACGTCTTCGTTCCCGGTCCGCTGGACCATCACCGCTGGTCCCCGCTCGCACTGACCTAGGCACGGGCTTGCCTTGACGTGGTGCCCGTCGGCGACCAGGTCGTCGATCAGCTCCAACGCTCCGACGATCCGGCAGGCCACGTCGTCGCACACGTGCACAGTGTCGACGGCAGCCGGCGGCTCGTGGGTGAACAGGTGGTAGAAGGTGGCCACGCCGTATCCCTCAGCAGGCGGCACCTCCAGTTGCGCGCAGGCGTAGTCCAAACCCCCCGGGCTAATCCAACCGACCGACCGCTGGAGAGCGTGGAGGGCCGGAAGCAATAGGTGGCGACGCTCCCGAGTGCGTTCGTGGCCTCCATAAACCAACCGTTCGGACTCCCAGAGGACCACCGGACCAAGGCTGGCAATCGCCGCGTCGACCCCTGCCCTCTCGGCGTCAGTCGCCTCCTCTGTCGCCCCAAAGTGGAGGTCAGGCACCGGTGGCTACCCCGACGAGCTTGTCGACCCGCACGGCCGCCGCCTTGAACTCGGCCGTGCCCGACTTCGGGTCAACCGCGTCGCTGGTGATCTGGTTGATGTCGGTCGTCTCCGGGAAGTGGAAGGTGGTGTGGCACAGGCCTACGGCAAGGTCCCGGTCGATGCCGATGGTCATCTCGATGGCGCCCCGGCGGGACGACACGTTCACCCGCTCCCCCTCGACCACCCCCAGATCGGCGGCGTCGGCCGGCGAGATCTCGAGCGCCTCCCCCGTGCGAATGGGCGAGGAGTACTTGTCGGTCTGCACGCCCGTGTTGTACGAGTCCAGGGCGCGCACGGTGGTTAGACGCAACGGGAACTCATCGGAAAGCTCGTCCAGCGGACGGCGATCCTCGACACACGAAAACGGCGCCAGTCGTCCACCGGCCGGCCGCTCCCAGAGGCGGCCGTGTAGGAATGGACTCCCGGGATGGCCTTCGGTCGGGCACGGCCACTGGATGCCACCCTCCGCCTCGAGGCGCTCCCAGGACATGCCGGCGTGCATGGGTGAAACGGTCCGGAGTTCCTCCCAAAGTTCCTCGGCCGTGGGGTTCCCCCAGCCTCCGTCACCCATCTGAGCCGCCAGGTCGTTGATGATCCCGATCTCCTGGCGAGCTTCACCGGGTGGCGGTATGGCGGCCCGCATCCGCTGGACACGACGCTCGCTGTTGGTGACCGTACCGTCCGACTCCGCCCATCCCAGGGCCGCCGGCAGGACAACGTCGGCCATCTGGGCCGTACGCGTCAGGAACACGTCCTGCACGACCAGCACATCGAGTCGCTCAAGCATGGCCCTGGCGTGCTTGACGTCGGCCTCCGAGTCGGCCGGGTTCTCGCCGATGCAGTAGACGGCCTTGAGCTCATCTCGCTCCATGGCCTCGAACATCTCGGTGAGGTTCCAGCCGTTGGTAGCGGGAATCTCACAGTCCCAGGCCCCTTCGAACTTGGCCCGCACCTCGTCATCTTCCACGTCCTGGAAGCCGGTGAGCTTGTTGGGCAGCGCACCCATGTCACCACCGCCCTGCACGTTGTTCTGCCCGCGAAGGGGCACCAGACCTGAACCCCTCCGGCCCACGTGCCCGGTGAGCAGGGCAAGGTTGCAGAGGGCCTGAACGTTGTCCACCCCGGTGTGGTGCTCGGTGATTCCCAGGGTCCAACAGATCTGGGCCGTCGGGGCCGAGGCGTATCCGTGGGCCAGGTCCCGGATGGCCTCGGTAGGCACGCCGGTAACCTCCGCAGTCCGCTTCAGGGTCCACGACTCCACGAAGGCCACGAACTCCTCGTAGCCGGTGGTGGCGTGCCGGATGAACTCGTCGTCGGTGAGGCCAGCGTGGATGATCTCGCGTGCCACCCCGTGGGCCAGGGCGATGTCGGTCCCGACGTCGAGGCCTAGCCAGGAGTCGGTGAACTTGGCCGTACCGGTCCGCCGGGGGTCGACGGTCCACGACCGGGCACCGTTGTCGATGCCCTTTAGGACGTGGTGGAAGAAAATGGGGTGCGCGTTGCGCGCGTTGGTCCCCCACATGACGATGGCGTCGGTCGTCTCGATCTCCTCGTATGACGAGGTACCTCCGCCTGCTCCGAAGACCGTCGCCAGACCGACGACGCTAGGAGCGTGTCAAGTTCGATTGCAGCTGTCGATGTTGTTCGAGCCGATGACCCGTCGGGCGAACCGCTGGGCGGCGTAGTTCACCTCGTTGGTGGTCTTCGAGCAGCTGAACATGCCGAAGGCCGAGGGACCGTGGGTGTCGACCACGGAGCCGAACCCGGAGGCGGCCCGCTCGAGGGCCTCCTCCCAGGTCGCCTCGCGCAGCACCCCGTCCTCGCGGACCATCGGTGTAGTCAGACGCTGGCTCATGTGTCCCCCATCATTGGAGTCCGGCCGGAATCCCTCAGTCGGCCTCGACGACGGCCCTGGTCGGGAACCGTCGTCGAGATCGAAACCTAGCGCGGTTTACCGGGGCTCAGGCTTTCCCTCCAGTGGATCAGGAGCCCTGCCAGTGGGGGTCCCGCTTCTCGACGAAAGCTTGCAGTCCCTCCTCCGCATCCTCCGAAGCCAGCATGCGTTCGTAGGCCTCCAGATCGCCCGACCGGAGGTGGGCAAACGCCTCTTCCAGGGAGAGGTGGCGGGTGGCCCGGTCGATGGCCAACACCGCCTCCACGGCCAGCGGGGCGGAAGCAGAAATCCGACCGGCTAACTCGAGAGCCGCCGAGCGGAGGTCGGCCACCGGCACCACCCGATTGACGAGGCCCCACCGTTCGGCCTCCCGGGCATCCAGGCGTCGCCCGCCTATGAGCACCTCGGTGGCCACCGCTGGCGGCAAAATACGGGGCAGCCGGACCGCTCCCGTGTCGGGGATGATTCCCAAGCCGGCTTCGGGAAGAAAAAACTCGGCGTGCTCGGCGGCCACCACGAACTCGGCGGCCAGGGCGATCTCGAAGCCGCCACCTACGGCTAGGCCGTTCACTGCACACACCACCGGTTTGTTCCTTCGGGGTAACTCGCCAAAGCCGCCGAAGCCGCCTTCGCCGTAGTCGGCCTCGAACTCCTCGCCGTCCGCCGCCGCGCCGAGGTCCCAACCAGCCGAGAAGAACCGGTCACCGGCCCCCGTGAACACGGCGACCCTCAGCGACGGGTCATCCCTGAACCCGGCGAACACTTGTCCCAGCTCCCGGCTCGTGGCGGCGTCGATGGCGTTGGCCTTCGGACGGTCTAGGACCACCTCCAGTACCCCGCCGTTTACCGTGGTCCGGACCGCCGCCCCGTCGCTCATCGTTGCCCCTCCGGGTCCTCGCGTTCGACCAGCACGTCAACCACCGTGGCACCCTCCGCTCCGGCAATCAACGGGTTGCACTCCACCTCAACCAGGCCGTCTGGCGCCACGGCCATCTGAGCTACTCCGAGGACGGCATCCACAACGGCCTCCACGTCGGCTCCGGGACGTCCCCGATAGCCGGCCAGCAGTGGCCAGACCGACAGGCCCTGAAGGGCGGAACGTACGTCCTCCGCGGTGACTGGAAGCAGCAGGCTGCGGGTGTCCTCCAGGATCTCCACCAGGGTTCCGCCTGCGCCGACGGTGAGCAGCCAGCCCACCGGATCCTCCCGGCGTACCGAGACCAGCAGTTCGACGACCGCGTCGCCGACCTGGCGCTCGACGATCACCGTCTCGGCGGCCGACGCCCCGGCGATCCGACGGGCCACCTCGTCGACCGCACCGGCGTCATTGAGGTCCAGCGCCACCGCGTCGGCTTCCGTCTTGTGAGCCAGTCCGGCGGCCTTGACCACCACTGGGTACCCCAGTCGGTCGGCCGCCTCGCCAGCCCCGTCGACCGACACCACCTCCCACCGGGGTACCGGAACCCCAGCATCCTCTAGCAGTCTCCTGGCCTCGTCTCCCATCATGCGACGCGTCGGTCCCGGCGGGCGCCCTGGTGGTAGGAGCGGCGGATGGTCAGGCCGGGCGCCCCACTGGGCGGCCGCCTCCAGGACCACGAGCGCCGCCTCAATACCCCGCACGGCTACCAGCCCGGCGTCGGTCGCCGCTTCCTCGACGACCACCGGCAGGTTCTCGGCCAGGGAGGCAGCTACCACGCCTGGTGTCCTGGTCGATACGCAGGCCTCGGCGAACGCGTCCAGGGTCGGCCACCAGGTGGCGTCGTCCAGTCCGGCGCCGGGGAAGTCCAAGATGAGGAGGGCTGCGTCGACCGGCCCGTCCAGCGCTGAGGTAAAGGTGCCGGTCAGGCGGTCCCGGTCTCCCCAGATGAAGGTGTGGTAGTCGAAAGGATTGGACACCGACACCAGGTCCGTTGCCTCGCCTTCGCCCAGGGCGGCGCGGATCCTCTCGGCCTGGGCGTCGGTGAAGGGGGGAAGGTTCAGGTCGAGGCCGGCACAGCTATCGGCGACAATCGACGCCTCGCCGCCCGAACAGCTGAGGCTGACGATCCGGTTCCCCGGCAGTCCCCCGACGCGGTCCAGGACCAGGAGGGTGTCGAGTAGCTCTGCAAGGGACCGGACGCGGCGGACGCCCAGGCGGTCGAAGAGGGCCCCGTAAGCGGCGTCAGCTCCGACCAGCGACGAGGTGTGGGAGGCGGCGATCTCGGCGGCCCGGGGTGAGGAGCCGGTCTTGAGGGCGACGATTGGGACGCCCGCAGCCGACGCTCGGCGGCAGGCCTCCTCAAAGCGGGCCACGTCGTGCAAGGCCTCCACGTGGAGGCCCACGGCTGAAACCGCTGGGTCGCCCAGCAGGTCCTCCAGGCACTCTTCGATTCCCACGTCGGCCTGGTTTCCCAGGGTCAGGAGGTGGCTGATGGACAGGGGCCGAGTCTGCAATGTGAGGTTGAGGCCGATGTTCCCGCTCTGTGTGACTATGGCAACGCCCCGTTCCACTCGGGAGAGGCCCTGCTGGTCTGGCCACAGGGCGGCACCCACCGTGGCCGACACCGTGCCGTAGCAGTTAGGACCAACCACCGGCATACCGTCCGCTGCGGCCAGCAGATCCTGCTGTAACGCCCGGCCGTCGTCCCCTGCCTCGGCGAACCCCGACGCGTAGCAGACAGCGGCACCTGCTCCCATGGCTGCCAACCGTCCCACCACGTCGACGGTGGCATAGCGATTGACGGCCACCAGGGCGGCGTCGGGAACACCGGGAAGATCGTCCAAGGTCGGCAGGCACGGAATTCCGTCCAGCAAGGCCCGGGTCGGGTGCACCGGCCACAGGTCGCCGTCGAAGCCCAGACGACGGCACTGTTCGAGGGCCAGTTCGGCCGGTCGACCGCCCACCACGGCCAGAGACCGTGGGGACAGGAGGCGGCCCAGGCGTCCCATGGCTGGCCCTCCCCGTCCGGTCAGCCGCCCAGCGGGCGGAGCATCTCACGGCTCACGATGTGCCGCTGGATCTCACTGGTGCCGTCCCAGATCCGGTCCACCCGGGCATCGCGCCAGATCCGCTCCAGGGGAAGCTCGTCCATCAGGCCCATACCGCCCAGGATCTGGATGGCCTCGTCGGACACGAACTGGATCATCTCGGTGGACGAGAGCTTGGCCATCGCTGCGTCGCCGTCCGACATGACACCGCGGTCCATGAGCCAGGCCGCCCGGTAGGTCATCAGCTCGGCCTCCACCATGCGGGTCCGCATGTCGGCCAGCTTGAACGAGACCCCCTGAAACTTGCCGATCTTCTGGCCGAACTGTTCCCGTGAAGCCGCCCATTCCAGGGCCACGGACAGGGCCCGGTCGGCCCGACCCAGGCAGACGGCGGCCACCTGGAGCCGGGTGGCCCCCAGCCACTCGTTGGCCACCTCGAAGCCCCGGTGCTCCTCCCCGAGGACCTTGGAAGCCGGCACCCGACAGTCGTCAAAGTTCAGGATCAGGTTGTGGTAGCCGCGGTTGGAGACCGAGTTGTAGCCCGGCGCCACCTCCAGGCCCGGGGTGTCGTGGTCGACCAGGAACGAGGTGATGAGCTTTTTGGGGCCCCGAGGGGTGTCCTCTTCCCCGGTGGCCGCGAACAGGATCGTGTAGTCGGCTAGGTCGGCGTGGCTGATGAAGTGCTTGGTGCCGTTGACGACGTAGTCGTCGCCATCCCGGACGGCCCTGCAGGACATGCCCCGGACGTCCGAACCGGCTCCCGGCTCACTCATGGCCAGACAGTCCACCCGCTCGCCCCGGATGGTTGGTAGTAGGTATTCCTCGACTTGGTCCCCAGTGCAGGCCAGGAGGATGTTGGAAGGACGGGCCACCACGTAGTGCAGGGCGTACTGAGTCCAGCCGAACGCCCGGTCCACCAGAGCCATGGTCAGGTTGTCAAGCCCCCCGCCACCAAACTCGGCCGGCATGTTGGCTGCGTAGATCCCCGCCTCCAGGGAGCGGTCTCGGATCCGGGCCACCAGGTCGGGCGACACGTCGCCTTGTCGCTCCACCTCCTCCTCATGGGGAACTAACTCGCGTTCGACGAAGGTCCGGACGGTGTCCACCACCATCTCCTGCTCGTTGGTCAGGGCGAAGTCCATGGTCAGCTCCGAGGATCGTCGATCGGATCAGGTCAGGCCCATGACCTGACCCACCTGGGGCGGGACGGGCAGATCGGCGTGGGCTTTGGCGATGGCGGCCAGCGCAGCCGCCGGACCGGGAAGAAGGGGAGCCGTAGATCCGGCCCTGGTGTCCACGTGCAGCAGCATCTGCTCGGTGGTGCACAGCAGCTCACCGGTGGTGGCGTGCTCCATGGCATGGAAGAAGTGGAGCCGCTTGGCGTCCACGCCTAAAACCTGGGTGGTGAACCGGAGTGGATCGGCCAGTGAGGCCTCTCGCACGTAATTCAGGTGGGTCTCCACAGTGAAGAAAGTGTGGCCGGCCGACCGGTAGTCCTCGTCGACGCCCACATATCGGAAGAGCTTGTCGCTGGCCCACCCAAAAGCGGTCAGGAACGCCCACTCAGACATGTGGCCGTTGTAGTCCACCCAGTCAGGCTCGACGGTCGTCTCGTACAGGGTCAGCGGGGCGGCCACCGGGTCACCCGCCGACCACTGGGCCGGGACGCCGGCCTCGTGGATTCGGGCCTCCCGTTCGGCCACCAGCCGTCCGGCCCCCAGGCCCAGCGGACGCAACGATCGCATGACGTTGACCAGGTAGTCGTCGCGGAGCCGCTCGAGCTCAGCCATGGTCCGGCCCTCGGCCTGCTCCTCGCAGCCGGCGGCCATCACCTCGATGAGGTCCTCGGTCAAGTCCGGGGCCTCCAGCTTCGTCCACGGCAACTTCAGGGCCGGGCCGAACTGGCCGAGCATGTGGCGCATGCCCTCTTCACCGCCCGCCAGGTGGAAGGTGAGGTTGGTCCCCATGCCGGCCCACCTCAGGCCCGGGCCGTAGTGCACCGCCTCGTCCAGCTCTCGCGTGGTGGCCACACCGTCGTTGACCAGGTGCAGGATCTCCCGCCACAGGGCCTCCTGGAGCCGGTCCGAGAGGTAGCCCTCGATCTCGGTTCGAACGAGCAGCGGATGCATGACCAGGTCGTCGTAGTGGGTCAGGGCCGCATCCACCGCTTCGGTCGATGTCTGGCGACCGGCTACCACCTCAACTAGCGGCAGCAGGTACACGGGGTTGAACGGGTGTCCGATGAGCACCCGCTCTGGGTGTCGGCAGCCCTCCTGGAGCCGGGTGGGTAGGAGCCCAGACGAACTGGAAGCGATGACCACCTCGGGGCCGGCTACCCCGGCCAGGGCCTGCAGCAGGGGACGCTTGACGTCCTCGTCTTCCGGGGCGCTCTCCTGGATCCAGTCGACCCGCCCCGCTAGGTCATCGGCCGTCGCCGCCCACGCGAGCTGGCTCCGGTCGGCCCCCGGGAACAACCCCAGCCTGGTGGCCGACGGCCAGGCCCGATCCACGGTGGCCCGTAGTCGTTCCTCAGCACCCGGTGCCGGGTCCCAGGCCACCACGGCGTGGCCCCGGGCCAGCGCCCGGACAGCCCAGCCGGCCCCGATAACACCGGTGCCCACCACTCCGATGGTGCGCGGTGCGGTTCCTGCCACAATCCCTCCCCGGGCGGTCGGTACCTGACTCAGCCGAGCTTCAAGGTTTGGCGGGCGTCGGTCGTGGTCTGGATCCGGGCACCCATCAGTTCCACGATCCGGACCGCCTTCTCGACCAACTGGGCGTTGGTGGCCAGCACCCCCCGCTCTAGGTAGAGGTTGTCCTCCAAGCCCACGCGCACGTGGCCGCCCAGCATCACCGACTGGGCCGCCATCGGCATCTGCATGGCCCCGAGACCGAATGAGGTGAACTCGGCCTCGTCGGGAAGTCGGTTGACCATGGCCTGCAGGATCCCCACGTCCAGTGGCGTGCCGTAGGGGATGGACAGGCAGAGTTGGATCCAGTACGGGGCGTCGATGAGACCCTCAGCGATCATGGTCTCGGCGAACCACAGGTTGCCGGTGTCAAAGACCTCCAGCTCAGGTCGCACCCCGAGTTCGCGGACCCGCTGGGCCATGATGCGCAGCATCGATGGGGTCGAGACGTAGACCTCGTTGTCATCACCGAAGTTCAGTGACCCGCAGTCCATGGAGCAGATGTCGGGCCGGATGGCCTCCACATGGGCCAGTCGCTCGGCGCCCCCGACCAGGTCGGTCCCTGGCTGCCAGGACATCGGGTCGTCATCGGGCCCGACGTTGAGGTCCCCCCCCATCCCAGCGGTCAGGTTGACCACGACGTCATCGTTCTTCTCCCGGATGCGCTCTACCACCTCCTGGTAGTAGGCCACGGTCCGGGTCCCCCGGCCGGTCTCCGGCTCACGGACGTGGCAGTGCACGATGGCTGCACCAGCCGAGGCGGCATCCAGGGCCGAGTTGGCAATCTGGGCCGGGGTCACTGGAACGTGCTCGCTGCGTCCGGCGGTGTCGCCGGCACCGGTTACGGCACACGAGATGATCACGTCGCGGTTCATGGATCGGGTCATTAGCCACCTCCGAATTTCCCCGCCACGACGGGGCGACCGGGCCCGACGGCACTGCCGACCGGGCCGCCATTGTGTCCCTGAAGGCTCCTGCGTAGGCTTTCCTAAGGCTCAGGCCTCCAGATCCGCGCAGGCTACCCCGCCGTCCGCACCCACCGTGCCGGCGTCGGCGTGCCGAAGGAGCAACCATGAAGATCCTGTTCGCCGACGCATTCCCCGAGTCGTTCATCGAGATTCTTCGAGAGCGGGGCGACGAGTGCGTCGTCTCTCCCGATCTCGGTGCCGAGGACCTCCCCGAGACCATCGGGGGCTTCGACGTGCTGGTCGTCCGTAGCACCAGAGTCACGGCCGAGGCCATCGACCGTTCCGACAACCTCGGTCTCATCGTTCGATCGGGCGCCGGCACCAACACCATCGACTGCCAGGCGGCAGCTGACGCCGGTATCTACGTGTGCAACGTGCCCGGCACCAACTCGGTAGCCGTGGCCGAGTTGGCCCTCGGCCTCCTTTTGGCCGTAGACCGCCACATCCCGGCGGCTACCGCCGACCTCAGGGCCGGTGTCTGGAACAAGAAGGCGTACAGCAAATCCGATGGTCTCCTAGGCAAGACATTTGGTGTGGTCGGCGTGGGCGAGATTGGCCTGGCCACCGCCGAGCGGGCCCGAGCGTTCGGTATGACCGTGGTGGCCGAACGCAAGGCTGACCGTCAGCCAGACGTTGAGGCTCGCATCCGGGCTATCGGGATCCGCCTGGTGGAAGACCTGGACACCCTGATCGCCGAATCGGACGTCATCTCGATCCACTTGCCAGGTGGCGGGGACACCGAGAACTTGGTGGACGCCGACTTCCTGGAGAAGATGAGGCCGGATGCCGTCCTGATCAACACCAGCCGTGGCGAGGTGGTTGACGAGGTCGCCCTATTAGCGGCCATGGACACCAAAGGCATCCGGGCGGGTCTCGACGTGTTCCGCGACGAGCCGGGTAGCGGCACCGGGGAGTTCACGTCGGCCCTAGCCGGCCACCCCAACGTGGTGGGTACCCACCACATCGGCGCGTCCACCCAACAGGCCCAGGACGCCACATCGGCAGGCACCGTCGAAGTCATCGAGGCTTACCGGATCGGCGAGCCCATGAACTGTGTCAACGTCGCCAGGACCCGAGTCGGGTCGACCACCATCACCATCCGGCACTTCGACCGGGTAGGCGTGCTGGCCAGCGCCCTAGAGGTGCTGCGCCAGGCCCACATCAACGTCCAGACCATGGAGAACAAGGTCTTCCAGGGATCGAACGCCGCCATGGCCGTCATCGACGTGACGGGCGAAGTCTCCGACGAGGTGAGCGACCAGTTGTCCAGTCTGGAGAACGTTCTCCAGGTCCAAACCACGTCTCGCGAGCAGTGAACGTGCTGCGGCCCTTCCCGGGCCTGGTCGTGGACCCGGCATGGGCCGACCGAGTCACTACCGGACCGTACGACGCCTACTCACCGACCCAGCGGGCGGCCATCGCCGAGGCCAACCCTTACAGCTTCCTGAACGTGACCCGTTCCCAGGAGGATGTTCCGCCCGGCCGGCGGGACGACATCGACGGCCTGATCGCCGAGTGTGCTGGGTCGATGCAACGCATATACGACGCTGGCGCCTATGTGCCCCACGACGCCCCGTCCCTGTTCCTGTACCGCCTGGCCACAGCCGACCACGTCCAGACCGGCATCATGGGGCTGGTTCCAGTGACCGAGCCCGGCGACCGGCGGGTTCTCCGCCACGAAGCGGTTCGTCCGGGCCGGGCCAACCTCCTGACCCGGCACCTGCTGGAGGTCGGGATGTCCTCCAGCCCCATCTCGCTCACCTACCGGACCGACGACGCCCTGGACGCCGTCGTCGCAGCGTGCTGCAACGACGACCCTGTGCTGGAGTCGACTAGCGACGGTGTACACCAGATGGTGTGGGCAGTCAGCGGGGCGGCCGCCGACACCCTGGCCAACGCCCTGGGTGAACGGCCCCTGTACGTAACCGACGGGCACCATCGCCTAGCGGCCGCGGTGGAAGCTCGGACCAGAAACCCCGGCCTCGCCGACGACCACCCTCTGCAATGGACCCAGGCCGTCCTGTTCCCGGACGCCGAGATGCTGGTCCTGCCCTTTCACCGGCGGGTCGGCGACCGGGCGAGACGGTCGGCCGACGAACTGGTCGATTCCCTGTCCGGAGTCGGCGACCTGGTCCCGTGCCCCGGTATCGAGGAGGCCCGACCTTCCGGTCCGGGGTCGGTCGGCGTGTACCTGGCCGGTCGGTGGTTCTCTATGGACCTGCCCCCGGCCAGCGGTCGGCGGGCCGTCGACCTCCTGGACGTAGCTCGGCTCCAGGACGGGGTACTGGCCCCAGTCTTCGGGATCGAGGACCCGGGCAGCGACCCGATGATCGACTACGTCCCCGAACCGGTCGGTATCAACGCCCTGGTCGAGCGCTGCGACGCCGATTCCCGGGTCGGGTTCATCGTCCACGCCACGTCGGTGGCCGAGATGATGGCCGTAGCCGATGAGGACGGCCTGATGCCGCCCAAGTCGTCGTACTTTGAGCCCAAGCCCCGGTCCGGCGTGTTCGTCCGCCGCCTCGACCGAGAGCGCTCCTCGGGGTCAACAACCGCGTGACCAGTCCGGCAGTGCGCCGGGCACTCCTGCAGTTCCCGCAGGACGGCGAGCGGCGGTGGCTCTCGTTCGAGGCACCGTGGGACACCATCGTGGCCGAGGAACTCCATGACGTCCCTGCTGCCATGGCGGCCGCCCAGCAGGCGGCGGCCTCCGGACGGTGGGTGGTGGGCATGGTCTCCTACGATGCCGGACCGGCCTTCGATGACGCCATTCGCGCCGCTCGGATACGTCGGTGTCCGCTGGTCTCCTTCGGCGTGTTCGACGGGCCCCGCCCGTCGTCCAGTGCCCCCGACGGGCAGCCGTCGGCTAGCGGCGGCTATCACGTCGGGCCGTGGGTCCCAAACCGGTCCCAACCTGCCTACCTGACGTCGGTTCGGACAGTCCGGGAACTCATCGCCGCTGGCGAGACCTACCAGGTCAACTACACCATCCGGCTCCGGTCGCCGTTCAGCGGCGACCCGCTGGGCCTCTTCGGCGACCTGGTCCGGGCCCAGCGGGCCGACCACGCCGCCTACCTGGACCTGGGTGACCAGGCCGTCTGCTCGGCATCGCCCGAGATGTTCATCCGTCGCGAGGGCCGTCGCCTCACCTCGCGCCCCATGAAGGGCACTATCGGACGCCACCCGGACCCCGAGTTCGACAGCCTGGCCGCCGCCCACTTGTCGCGCTCGGAGAAGGACCTGGCCGAAAACACGATGATCGTGGACATGGTGCGCAACGACCTGAGTCGGATTGCCGACGGGGGCTCGGTGATGGTCCCGGCTCTGTACACCGTGGAGACCTACCCCACCCTGCACACCATGACGTCGACGGTGGTGGCCGACTCGGACGCTGACCTAAACACACTGTTCGAGGCGCTCTTCCCCGCGGCGTCGATCACCGGCGCCCCCAAGGTCCGCACCACCGAGATCATCGAGGCTCTGGAGGGCGACGGTCGGGGGATCTACACCGGAGCGATCGGGGCGCTGGCCCCGGACGGAACCCTGGAGTTCAACATCGCCATTCGAACCGTCTGGATCGATCGGGAACGGGGCACGGCTGAGTACGGCGTGGGCGGCGGCATCGTGTGGGACTCCGACCCGGACGAGGAGTGGCGGGAGGTTGAGCACAAGAGCCGGGTTCTGGGTCGGGCCCGGTCGGACTTCCGCCTCCTGGAGACCATGTCCTGGGATCCGGTCGGCGGCGTCGGCCTCCGCCATCGTCACGTCGACCGTATGGCGGCGTCGGCCGAGCACTTCGGCTTCGAGTTCGATGGTCGCCGCGTGGACGAGTTGCTGGACGGCGTGGAGGGAGTAGGCCCCCTCCGCCTCCGCCTGCTGAGCGCCCCTGACGGTTTGGCAGAACTGCAGGTGTCCGACGCACCGGAACTCACCACCGAGCCGTGGGACGTCCCAGTGGACGTGGAGCCGGTACCTGGCGGGCACGAATTCCTGTTCCACAAGACCACGGTGCGCGAGGTCTACGACAATGCCCGGTCTCGCTTTCCCGGAGCGCCAGACGTGCTGTTGTGGAACGAGGTGGGCGAGCTGACCGAGACCACCATCGGCAACTTAGTCCTGGACCTGGACGGCCGGCTGGTGACCCCGCCGGTGGCCTGTGGGCTCCTCCCCGGCACCTTCCGGGCCCAGCTGCTGGCAGACGGCACCGTCGTCGAGCAGGTGGTGTCACGGTCTGACCTTGACCGGGCGGTCTCCGTGTGGCTGGTCAACTCGGTACGGGGCTGGGTGCCCATCATCCCGGTGACCGACACCAGTACCGTCCTCGGGGGGACCAGACGCCGCTACTGAAGGGACTCGACCCCAGGACGGGACCCGGCCGGCGGAATAGCTCAGCCCCTGCGACGACGAATCTCGGCGGTGATGGCCGGGATGACCTGGTGCAGGTCGGCGATCACAGCGTGGCCGGCTCGGGTGACCATGTTGGCCTCCGGGTCGATATTGATGGCGAGGATGTTCTTGGCCGCCATAGCGCCAACCCAGTGCTGGATGGCGCCCGAGATGCCGCTGGCGATGTAGATCTCTGGGGCGATCCGCGTGCCGGTCTGTCCAACCTGGTCGCTGTGGGGACGCCAGCCGTTGTTGGTCACGGCCCGAGAACAGCCCACCACCCCACCCAGCTCGGAGGCCAGTTCCTCCAGCGGCGCGAACGCCTCAGCCGAACCGACGCCCCGACCGCCACCCACCACTACAGGAGAGGTGGCGAGGGTAATGCCCTGGGTCAGGACGACCCGGTCTGCCACCACGGTGGCCGACAGCGACGGGTCCAAGTCGGGCAGGAAGGGTGCCACCACTCCGGCGGCTGGTGCATCGGCCGGAGCGGCCTCCACAGCGTGATGGGCCACGGAGACCAGCTTCACGTCTGCAGACAGCGTGGTGTCCTCGAGCAGAGAACCACCCCACTGGACTCGGGTCATGGACCAGTCACCGTCGGCGGGCTGGACCGTCCGGCAATTGGCCACAAATGGCACCTCCAGGCGGGCCGCCACCTGGGCCAGGACCTCGTTGCCACGGTCTGTACCACAGGCCAGCACAGCCGTCGCCCCGGTGGCCCTCACCAGTTGGACCACCGTCTCACCCCAGGCCTCGGGGCCGAAGTCAGTGAGGAGGTCGTGGGAGGCCAAGTGGACGGTGGCCGCCCCGTGGATCGCCAGGTCGGTAGAGGCCACCTCGGCGCCCTCGCCGATTACCACGGCGGCCAGATCCAGTCCGGCCGCCGCAGCCAGCGGGCGCCCAAAGGCAAGGGCCTCCAGCGAGGCCTCGGCCAGGTGGCCCCGGTCGTGGTCGCAGACAACGAGCAGGCTCACGACAGCACCCCCAGCTCCTCCAACAGGTCCACGATCGCCGGGGCGGCCTCAGGACCGGTGCCCAAGATCACTGTCTCGCTGACCGTCTCCACTGGTCGGTGCAGACGCACCCGTTCCTGTCCACCGGCGCCGGCCGAGCGCTCGTCCACCACCACCTCGGCCTTCTTGGAAGCCAGTCGGCCCTTCATGGTCGGATACCGCGGGAGGTTGATCCCTTCCTTCACCCCGAGGACGGCGGGCAGGGGCACGTTGTAGACCTCGAAGCCGCCATCGATCTGTCGACGGGCAGACGCCACGCCGTCGGCCACGTCGATGCCCTTGATCCCGTTGACTACCGGTCTACCCAGGGCATAGGCCACCCGGACCCCGACCTGGAACCCGCCGGCGTCAGCCGACTCATTGCCGAACAGGACGAGGTCAAACGGACCGACGACCGCCTCGACGTCGGCGACCGCTCCGGCCAGCGCCGCGGCAGTGCGCTGTGGGTCCCAATCCACCTCGGTGATCGGAACCAAGATCAAGTGGTGGGCCCCCACGCTGGCCGCGTAGCGAAGCTGCTCCTCAGCCTCGACCGGGCCGAGGGTCAAGACGGTGACCTCGCCACCGTTGGCCTCGGTCAACCGGACGGCCTCTTCCACCGCGCACTCCTCGTGGGGGCTGGTAGTGAAGCCCAGGTGGGACGAATCGACGGCCTGACCGTCGGCGGTGACATTGATGCGAGCACCGGGAGCCGGCACGCGCTTCACGCAGACAAGGATCCTCATCGGTGAGCCTCTCTCTTCCTCGGGTAGGGGGCGACCCGGGGGTCAGCCCTTCATCCGGGAGTCGGTGGGATCAAACACGGCACCCGTGGTGGCGACCTCCACCGGATAAAGCTCGTTCATGTACATCACCTGCAAGTCGGTTCCGGAAACAGCCAGTTCCCGGGGCAGGTAGGCCATCAGGAGGTGTCGGCCCACCGACGGCCCGTAGCCGGCCGAGGTGACCCGGCTGACCCGACCGTGGCTGTCGGTGATGCGATCACCGTCCGGGGTCAGGATTGGCTCGTTCCCACCCATCATGTGGCGATTCCGACCCAGGCCATCGGTCTGGTCCTCGACGGTCAGGGTGCACATCAGGACCTCGGGATCCCCAGCCTCCCGAGCAGCCAGGTAGGCCTCCTTGCCGATGAAGTCGGCAGCCTTGACCCTCGGTCGGGCCAGACCGGCCTCCACCGGGTTGTACTCGCTCTCCAGCTCGGCTCCCATCAGTCGGTAACCCTTCTCGAGCCGACCCGACGACCCGTAGACGCCACCGCCGGTCGGGCGGATGCCCAGGTCGGCACCGGCCTCCATCAGGGCGTCCCATAGGGCCGGCCCGTCGTCCCAGGACGCGTAGATCTCCCAGCCGGTGTCGCCAACGTAGGAGATACGGAACAACTGGCACGGTAGACCAGCCACCTCAGCATCAACGATCGACCCGTAGGGCGAGTCGGTCTGGCTCAGGTTCTGGTCAGTGAGCTGAGACAGCACGGCCGGGGCGTTGGGGCCCCAAAGGCCGAGCGTGGTGACATCCTCAGTGATGTTGCGGAACGACACCGAGCCATCGGTCGGCATGTGGCGGCGGGTCCAGAACTCGTCCCGTCCACCATCGAACACGCCGGTGACGATCCGCACCCGGTCCTCACCGAGTCGCATCATGGTCAGGTCGGAGTGGAATCCACCATCGGCGGTCAGCCACGGGGTGTAGATGGAGCGGCCGACCGGCACGTCCACCTTGTTGACGGCCAGGCGGTCGGCGTACTCGACGGCTCCCGGACCTTCCAACTCGTAGATCTGGAAGGCGCTGAGGTCCACCACACCGCAGTTCTCGCGCAGGTTGAGGTGCTCACCGATGGTGATGGGGCTCCACCAGCGGTTATCCCATTCCACATCCCTCTCGGACAGGTCGTAGCGCTCTACCAGGTCGGCGTTGGCTCCGAACCACTGCGGGCGCTCCCAGGTCCGAGCCTGGAAGAACATGGCGTCCAAGTCCTCCTGACGGGAGAAGTAGGGGCCAACTCGCAGGTTCCGGCGGCCTTCCCACTGCTCGTCCGGGTGGACAATGCCGTACGTCTTGTTGAAGTGCTCCTCGGCCCGGGCCCAGATGTGCTCCTCGGTCCGCTCCTGGTCGTAGAAGCGCGCGATGTCGGCACCGTGGACGTCGATGACACGGGGATAGCCAAAGGTCATCCACTCGGCGACCACCTGAGCCATGCCTGGTCCCTCCTTGACCCACACCGCGGCGGCTGACCAAAGGTTGCGGACCTCGGGGGTCTCTCCGAGGCACGGCATGGTGTCCGGGGTCATGGCCAATAGGCCGTTGATGGCGTATTTGATTTCGGCGTCACCGAGCATTTCCATCAGCTCGATGGCCGTCTCCATCTGAGGGTCGAAGTCGTCCGGCGTGAAGGGCATCTCAGTGGGCGACAGCGCCGCCTCCTCGTTGGATGGGATCTCGTCCGGGTGGTGGAAGATGGGCCGGTGGCCGTACGACCCGATCTCCATGGAGCCGGCCGATTGCCGCTCATAGCAAAGGGTGTCCATGTCTCGGACGATCGGGTAGCCGATCTCGTTATTGGTCTCGGCCAGGATGTCGACGGGGCCGACGTCGGCCATCTGGTGCACGGTGGGCACCAACGGGATGGCGGCACCGGCCATGTTGGCGATGCGGTTGGACCAGACGCCGCAGGCGATGACCACGTGGTCGGCCTGGATGGTGCCCTTGTCGGTGACTACTGAACGGACGGTGGTCACGCCTCCCTCGCCCTCGCTAGTTTCGATGTCGAGCACCTCGGTGTTGGCGAACACCTGGCAGCCGACCGTTTCGACGGCCTCCCTGCGCATGGTGGTGCCAGCCTCCAGCGAGTCGACCACCGACACCGTGGGACTGTAGAAGCCACCGAGGATGACCTCCTCGTTGACGAATGGCACTAGCTCTACAACCTCGGCCGGGGTGAGCAGGTGGGCCTCAATACCCCACGCCCTGGCTGACGTCATGCGGCGGGCCAGCTCGTGCATCCGGTCGGCGGTTCGGGCCACTTCGATACCTCCCGAATCGACCGAGAGTTGCATGTCCCGGTACTGGTTGGCGCTCTGCTCGCCAAGCAGTGCCATCTCCTTGTTGTGATCGACCGGGAAGATGAAGTTGGAGGCGTGGCCGGTCGAGCCGCCGGGATTGGGCAGCGGGCCCTTCTCCAGTAGGACGAGGTCGGTCCAGCCCAAGCGGGCCAGGTGGCCGACGAGACAACTGCCGACGATGCCGGCACCGATCACGACGACGTTGGCGCGAGTCGGGAGTTCGCTCATTCAGTTTCTCCTGGAACACAGCCCGGCATGGCTCCACGAGGCGTCCGGGGTGGATCGGATGGGTCCCGACGGCGACCGCCGCAGGGCCGGGAAAGCGTACACACCCCTTCATCCGGTTGCTGACGGCCTACCACGGCCGTCTTCGGGTCGCCTCCCGGTCCCGGAGCCCACGAGCCAGGGCTAGTTTTCGCGCCGCGGAGCAGTGAGGACGGCTCCGGAGGATCGACTGGGGAGGGCTGATGACCGGTCCACAGCGGGTGCTAATCACCGGTGGCGCATCAGGCATCGGGCGGGCCATGGCCGACGCATTCCGGAAGGACGGAGCCCTGGTGCACGTAGCCGACGTGGACGGAACGGCTGACCAGCCTCCCGGGGGCGGCTTCACGGCGGCCGACGTCTCCGACCCCAGCGACGTGGACCGCCTCTTCGACGATGTGATGGCTGGGCTCGGCGGCCTGGACGTCCTGTGCGCCAACGTCGGCATCGCCGGTCCGACCGGACCCGTCGAGGAACTGGAGGCTTCGGACTGGGACAGGACGATGGCCGTGAACGTGCGGAGCGCCTTCCTTTGCTGCCGCCGGGCCGTACCCCTGTTACGCGAGGCAGGAGGCGGTTCGATCCTGCTGACCGCTTCCACGGCGGGCATCACCGGATACCCGATGCGGTCGCCGTACGCAGCCTCCAAGTACGCCGTGGTGGGCCTGGGCCAGACGCTGGCCATGGAAGTTGGCGAGCTAGGCATCCGGGTCAACGTGATCTGTCCAGGGTCGGTGGACGGCGAACGCATGGACGGGGTGATCGCCGCCGAATCGGCTGCCACCGGGGTGCCCGAGGCCAACCTGCGAGCCGGCTATGAGAAGCAGGTCTCGATGCGGACCTTTGTGGAGGGGCGGGACATCGGTGCCATGGCCGTTTTTCTTGCCTCTCCGGCCGCCCGGTTCGTTAATGGCCAGACCATCTCGGTGGACGGTGGCCTGGAGACCCTCCGTAACTCCTGGCGGACCTAAAGGCGGCTGAACCCCTGGGACTCCCGGTCCTAACCGGTGACCACCAGGACCACAGCGGCCGAGTACCCGACCAGCCCGAAGGTCTGCCACCAGTCCTGGCGTTCGCCGTGGAAGAGGAAGGCGCAAGCCACGGTGACCAACGTGACTACGCCGTAGATGGCTGAAATCGGAGGTCCTCCGGTTGGTCGAACGGGAAGATCAGCCGGTGTGGCCTAGGGCGACGGAGATCGTCGCCGCAGAGGACCGGACCTGCTCGCCAATAATGTCGCGCAGCGTGTCGTCCGGGAACCGGTAGCTGGGACCGTGGCTGTGCAGGGCACCGGCCACGACCCCGGCGGCGTTGAACAATGGGGCGGCCACCGAGTTGATGCCCTCGGAAAACTCCTCCTCCATCCAGACCACCCCGTCCTCCCTGACCTGCTGCAGGCGCTCGCGGATCAGAGCGGGCCGGATGACCGACCGGGCTGTGTAACGGTCCAGTTTGCGGTCCAGGTAGCGGTCGACGGCGTCGTCGGGCCAGTGAGCGAGGACCACCATGCCCGACGGAACAACGTGCATCGGCAGGCTGACTCCGGTCCAGTCCCGGACCTGGACCGGGTTCGCGCAGTCCACTTGGCCGATGTAGTGGACGTCGTAGCCGGCGGGGATGGACACGCCGACCGCCTCGGCCACCATCTCGACCAGCTCCACCAGGTGTGGCTGAGCGACGGCCAGGAGGCTCTGGGTCGGGTCGATGCTGGCCGCCATGGTCACGACGGACGGACCGATCCGGTAGCCGGTCCCGGAGTCGAGACGCTCCACGGCACCCAGGCCCTCGAGCGTTGAGAGCAGACGGGCCACCGTGCTCGTCGGGAGGTCGAGGCGACGGGAGAGTTCGCTGATTCCCGCCGGATCGTCGGCTACCTCGCCCAGCAGTTGGAAGGCCCGGTCGATGCTCTGCACGCTCTGCATGGGATCCCACATGTCCTTCCAGGCCGGTATCGCTCGAGCAGAACACACCTGTCCCACAGTGTGGGAAGGCCTTCCCAAACCGTGGAACAACTCTTTCGCCAGTGCTAGTCTTCCCATTATACAGGAACTTCCCACATTGTGGGAAACGGCACCCAAGGCTGACCCGGGCCATGACCGTGGCCCCCGATCCGCAACGGAGCGCATCATGGCCGAAGAGAACCCCGTCGACGAAGAGATCGATCTGGCGAGCCTCAGCGACGAGGACCTAACCGCCCAGATGCACGATGACCTCTATGACGGCCTGGCCGACGAGATCGTCGACGGCACCAACATCCTCCTCGACCGGGGTTGGGCCGCCGACCGTGTACTGAACGATGCCCTGGTTGCGGGCATGCGGATCGTAGGCATCGACTTTCGCGATGGCATCCTCTTCGTTCCTGAGGTGCTGCTGGCCGCCAACGCCATGAAGGCCGGCATGGCCATCCTCCGGCCACTGCTAGCCGAGACGGGGGCCGAGCCCATCGGGAAGGTGGTCATCGGCACCGTCAAGGGCGACATCCACGACATCGGCAAAAACCTGGTCGCCATGATGCTCGAGGGTGCGGGCTTCGAGGTCATCAACCTCGGCATCAACACCGACGTCGAGGAGTTCCTCGGGGCCCTGGACGAGCACAAGCCGGACATCCTCGGGATGTCGGCCCTGCTGACCACCACCATGCCCTACATGAAGGTCGTGATCGACACCCTCCAGGAGAAGAGCCTCCGGGAGGAGTACATCGTGATAGTGGGCGGGGCTCCCCTGAACGAAGAGTTCGGCGAGGCCATCGGAGCCGACGCGTACTGCCGCGATGCGGCAGTCGCCTCCGAGACAGCTTCGCGGCTGGTGGCCGAGCGGCGCAGCGCGGCCTGACCAACCATGAACGAGCCTTCCGGCGCGCCGGAGGCGTCCAGCGGGCGGACCCTGGTTGTCGCCTGTGGGGCGCTTGCCCGTGAGTTGCTCCAGGTAGTGGAGGCGAACGGCCTCGACCACGTCGACGTCGAGTGCCTGCCCGCCTCCTACCACAACACCCCCGAGGTGATCCCCGACCGGGTGGCTGAACGCGTCCGGGGTGCCGCCGACCGCTACGACAGGGTCTTCGTTGGCTATGGGGACTGCGGGACGGGCGGCCGCCTCGACGCCATGTGTGACGAGCTCGGGGTCGAGCGCCTGCCCGGTGACCACTGCTACGAGTTCCTCACCGGAAGCGCCGAGTTCGCCGACCTCCATGCCGAGGAGTTGGGGACCTTCTTCCTGACCGACTACCTGGTTAAGCACTTCGACCGTCTCGTCGTTCGGGCCTTCTGGCTGGACACCCACCCCGAGATGCGAGATGCCGTGTTCGGCAACTACCGCCGGCTGGTCTACCTGTCACAAAGTGACGACCCCGATCTCGTGGAGCGCGCCCGGGACGCCGCTGACCGCTTGGGACTCACCTTCGAGCACCGGCGCACAGGCCTCGGGGAACTGGAGACCAGCATCGTTTCGTTGGGTCGAGGCATCGGTCAGGATCCCGGCCGATGTCTCGACGAAAGTGCCGTGGCCTCCACTGGACCCGCCCCAGCCGGAACCCGCTGAGCTATGGCCGCACAGCTCGTCACCATCTACTGGCGCGACATCCCGGCCCAGGTCACAGCCCAACAGGGGAGGAACAGGGAGAAGGCGCTGCTGGGCGCCCGCTTTCAGCACGCCATCGACCGAGCGGCCATGGTGGCCGGAATGGACGACACCGACTCGTACGTGGCGCAGTGGCGTCGCGAGGCCGTCGAATGCCTCGCCGATCTGGCGCCTGCCGCGGCCGTCGAGGCGGCTCGCCTCGACGAGTCCTACCCCGACGACCGGCTGGAGCGACTCGTGCGATCCGGCGGTGTAGAGGAACAAGAGGAATAGCCAGGAACATCCCGACCGTGGGACCGTCACCGCTGACGGTCCCCCGACCAGAGAGACCGATCCAGAGATGACCGACACCATCCTCAGTTCTGCCACCAGGGAGGTGGCCATCGGCTTCGGCCGGCCCTTCGTCATGATCGGCGAGCGGATCAACCCCACGGGGCGCCAGAAGCTGGCCGACGAGATGAAGGCCGGGGACTTCAGCCGGGTTGAGGCTGACGCCATCGCTCAGGTGGAGGCCGGTGCCCACATGCTGGACGTCAACGCGGGAATTCCGCTGGCCGACGAACCAGCCCTGCTGGCCCGGGCCATCCAGCTTGTGCAGTCGGTGACCGACGTGCCTTTGAGTATCGACTCGTCGATCATCGAGGCCCTGGAGGCCGGCATCGCCGTGTACCAGGGCAAGCCCCTGGTCAACTCGGTGACCGGTGAGGACGAGGTGCTGGAGCGGGTCCTGCCGCTGGTGGCGAGGGCTGGTGCTGCCGTGGTGGCCATCTCCAACGACGACTCCGGGATCTCCGAGGACCCCGATGTGCGCTTCGAGGTGGCCCGCAAGATCGTGCAGCGGGCCGCCGACTACGGAATCCCGGCCGCCGACGTGGTGGTGGACCCCCTGGTCATGCCGATAGGCGCCATGGGATCGGCCGGCCAACAGGTCTTCACGCTGGTCCGACGCCTCCGCGAAGAGCTCAGGGTCAACACGACCTGCGGTGCGTCCAACGTGAGCTTCGGGCTCCCCAACCGGCACGCCGTAACCGGCACGTTCCTGGCCATGTCGATCAGCCACGGCATGACGTCGGCCATCATGAACCCCCTGCACGGTGAGGTGCGGGTGCGGGTTCAGGCCGCCGACATTCTCACCGGCGCCGACACCAACTGCGCCTCCTGGATTAGCCACCACCGGGACCCCGAAGCCGTCGGCACCCGCGAGCGCCGGAGCGGTCGCCGCGCCCGGGCGCAAGCCTGAACTACCGATCGGCATGATCCCATGACCGGAGCCGACGACCACCTCGTCGTCTTCACGCCCTCGGGTCTAAGGGGATCGTTCGCCGCCGGTACCACCCTGCTGGACGCCGCCCGTCGGCTGGGGGTGGATCTCGACTCGGTCTGCGGAGGCCGCGGGATCTGCGGGCGCTGCCAGGTGACGCCCACCTTCGGTGAGTTTGCTAAGCACGGCATCACCGTCGTGGAGGGCCACGTGTCGCCCCGCGGAGCTGTCGAGCAGGACTATCGGGGCCGTCGGCCCCTGACGGAATCCCGACGGTTGGGTTGTGCCGCCGCTGTATCCGGCGACTTGGTGGTCGACGTCCCTGCCGAGAGCCAGGTCCATCGGCAGGTCGTCCGCAAGGATGTGGACCTGGGCGACCTGGCACTGGACCCGGTTCTGGTCCTCCGCCTGGTCGAGGTCGCCCCGCCGGCCGGAGCCATCGGGGACCGTCCTGATCGCCGACTGCTCGACGCCCTAGCCGACCAGTGGGGCCTCGGAGGCCTCACTCTCGACGACAGGGTGGCCGACAGCCTGGCCGACGGGTCGACCGATGGACCTGGCACGGTGACAGTGGCTATCCGGGATGGCCACCGCGTGGTAGCCGTCTGGCCGGGCCTGCGGGACCGTGCCCTGGGCGTGGCCGTGGACGTGGGCTCCACGACGATCGCCGGCCACCTCTGCGACCTGGCAACCGGCGCCGTACTGGCTACAGCAGGAACCATGAACCCGCAGATCCGGTTCGGCGAGGACCTCATGAGCCGGGTCTCCTACGTGATGATGAACCCGGGTGGCGAGGCCGAGCTGACCGCCGCCGTCCGCGGCGCCCTGGACGACCTGCTGGCCGACCTCTGCCTCCAGGGGGAAGCCGAGCGAGATGAGGTGCTGGAGATGGTGCTGGTCGGCAACCCGATCATGCACCACCTGTTCTTGGGCCTGGACCCGACGCCGCTGGGCCAGGCCCCGTTCACTCTCGCTGTGGAGAACGCCCTCGACGTCCCGGCGGCCGACCTCAATCTGGAGGCGCACGCCTGTACCCGGGTCCACGTCCTGCCGTGTATCGCCGGACACGTGGGGGCCGATACGGCCGCTGTAGTCCTGGCCTCACGCCCCCACACGGCCGACGACGTCCGCCTGGTCGTCGACGTCGGAACCAACGCTGAGATTGTCCTGGCCGGCAACGGGCGGATACTGGCTGCCTCTAGCCCCACCGGCCCGGCCTTCGAGGGGGCCCAGGTCAGCGCTGGTCAACGGGCTACCCCGGGAGCCATCGAGCGGGTCCGTATCGACCCGGATACCGGCGAACCCCGGTTCCGGGTAATCGGCGCTGAGCCGTGGTCCGACGAGCCGGGCTTTGACGAGGCGGTAGCCGACACCGGGGTGACTGGGATCTGCGGGTCCGGGATTATCGAGGTGGTGGCCGAGCTGTGGCTGGCCGGACTCATGAATGCCGACGGTGTGATCGGCGGCCCGGGTACCAGGCCGTCTCGACGTCTGGTTGCCGACGGGCGGACGCTCTCCTATGTCCTGCACGACCCGGACGGCGGCGGCGACGACAGCGGGATCCTTGTGACACAGAACGACGTCCGGGCCATCCAGTTGGCCAAAGCCGCCCTCTACGCCGGCATCCGGCTCCTGATGGACCACCTTGAGGTGGACGAGGTAGACCAGATCAGCCTGGCCGGGGCTTTCGGCAGCCACATCGACACCGTCCGCGCCACCGTCCTCGGCCTCGTACCGGACTGCGAGCCCGACCGGGTAGCCAGCATCGGCAACGCGGCAGGCGCCGGGGCGGTCATCGCCCTGCTCTCGGCCGGAGCCCGGACCGAAATCCAGGAGGTGGTGGACCGTATCGAGAAGATCGAAACAGCCCTCGAGCCCTCCTTCCAGGCACACTTCGTGGATGCCATGGCCATCCCCCACCGCACCGCCGACTACCCCCGGCTGTCGACGTGCATCACGCTCCCGCAACGACCCGCCATATCCACAACCGGACCTGAACGGTCCGGACGACGCCGTCGCAGAGCCGCCACGGGAGAGGAATCCAGCGCATGAGCAATGCACCACGAGGCCGCCGTAGCGGCGGTAGCGCAGCCCGACAGGCACTCAGGGCGGAGGCCTCGACCGAGGTCCGTACGTTCCTGACCCGGACCATGGCCCCGTTCGAGGTGCTCTCCGTCGAGGGACTCGAGACCATCGAGCACAATGCCGACACGATCCTCGCCGAGATGGGCATCGACTTCCGCGACTACCCGTCGGCCCTCACCCTGCTGGCCGACGCCGGGGCCGACGTGGACGGGGAACGGGTGCGGTTCCCCCGCGGCATGTGTCGACAGATCATCCAGTCTTCGGCACCAGCGACCTACACCCAGCACGCCCGCAACCCGGTCCGTAACGTCCAGGTGGGGGGTGACGCCACCGTCCTCGTACCCGCCTACGGTTCACCGTTCGTCCACGACATCGACGAGGGTCGCCGGTACGCCACTCTGGAGGACTTCCGCAACTTCGTGAAACTGGCCTACCTAAGCCCGGGCCTCCACCACTCGGGCGGCACGATCGTCGAGCCGGTGGACGTCCCGGTCTCCAAGCGGCACCTAGACATGGTGTACTCCCACCTCCGTTACAGCGATAAGCCGTTCATGGGCTCGGTCACCGCGGCCGAGAGAGCCCAGGACTCCGTCGACCTGGCCGGGTTCGTGTTCGGCGAAGAGTTCGTCCGCCAGAACACCGTGATGACGAGCCTCATCAACGCCTCCTCGCCCATGTCCTGGGACGCCACCATGCTGGGAGCCGCTGAGACGTACGCCCGATCCAACCAGGCCACCATGATCAGCCCCTTCATCCTGGCCGGAGCCATGGCACCCGTGACGGTGGCCGGCGTTGCGGCACAGACCCTGGCCGAGGCCCTGGCGGGCATGACGTTCGTCCAGTTGGTGAACCCCGGGGCGCCGATGGTGTTCGGTTCGTTCGCAAGCTCGATGTCGATGCAGACCGGTGCCCCTACGTTCGGAACGCCGGAACCGGCCCTGGTCCTGTACACGGTCGCAGCCCTGGCCCGGCGCCTCGGTGTGCCGTTCCGTTCGGGGGGCAACCTCTGCGCCTCCAAGATCCCCGACGCCCAGGCCGCCGCGGAGTCCATGGCCACCTTCCTCCCCTCCCTGCTTGCCGGGGTGAACTTCATGCTCCACTCAGCGGGCTGGCTGGAGGGCGGCTTGGCCATGGGCTACGAGAAGTTCATCATTGACGCAGACCAGTGCAACCTGGCCGCCACCTTCGTCAACGGTGTTGACCTCTCGGAGAACGGGCAGGCCATGAGTGCCATCGGCGAGGTGAGCCCCGGGGGGCACTTCCTGGGCACGGCCCACACGCTGGCCAACTTCGAGACGGCCTTCGCCCGATCCGAGGTGGCCAACAACGACTCCTTCGAACAGTGGGAGGAAGACGGGAGCCTCGACGCCGCCCAACGGGCCAACGGCATCTGGAAGAAGATGCTGGACGACTATGAGGCTCCGCCACTTGACGAGTCGGCCGACGAGGCGATGCTGGACTTCATCGCCCGCCGCAAGGAGGTCATCCCCGACGAGTTCGGGTGAGCCCGTAAGTCCCGATACCTCAGCGGATGAGGTTTCCTACCATTGGTGGTTCTTTCCACTCAGTAGAACCCGACGCCTCACCTGAGTACACTCACGCCGTCCCGGGCACATCAGCCTGCCCGCGTCGCGCTCTCCGGTCCGCACCCGCGGGTACCGGACCGGAACCCGGAAGATATAGAGACAGAGAAGAGAACAATGTCGTTCCCCTCCGACCTAGAAATTGCCCGAGGCGCCGAACTGCGCCCCCTCACCGACATCGCGTCGGAAGCCGGAATCCCAACCGACTGCCTAGAGCCCTACGGCGAGGGCGCGGCCAAGATCAAGTTGGACGCCATCGGACGGATGGCCGACCGCCCGAAGGCCCGGTACGTGGTCGTCTCAGCCATCACCCCCACACCCCTGGGCGAGGGCAAGACCACGACGACCGTCGGCCTCGGCCAAGGCTTCAGTCACATCGGGAAAAAGGCCACCATCGCCATCCGCCAGCCCTCGATGGGCCCGACCTTTGGGATCAAGGGTGGGGCGGCCGGCGGCGGCTACAGCCAGGTCGTACCCATGGAGCTGTTCAACCTCCACCTAACCGGAGACATGCACGCCGTCACGGCGGCCCACAACATGTGCTCGGCCATGCTCGACGCCCACCTGTTCCACGGCAACGAGCTGGGACTGGACCTCCACAACATCACGTGGCGGCGGGTCATGGACATCAACGAGCGGGCGCTGCGCAACATCGTCGTCGGCCTGGGCGGCCGGCTAGATGGCGTGCCCCGCGAAACCGGCTTTGACATCACCGCCGCCTCCGAGGTCATGGCGGCCCTCGCCCTGTGCACCTCGCTGGCCGACCTGCGCCAACGAATGGGCCGAATCGTCGTCGGCTACGACAAGGCGGGCACTCCGGTCACCGCCGAGGACCTCGGCGTAGCCGGCTCGATGACGGTCATCCTCAAGGAAGCCATCAAGCCCAACCTGATGCAGACCCTGGAGGGCACTCCCGCCCTGGTCCACTGCGGCCCGTTCGGCAACATCGCCACCGGCAACTCGTCGATCGTGGCCGACCAGATCGGCATCCACACCGGTGACTTCCTGCTCACCGAGGCGGGTTTCGGCGCCGACATGGGCGCCGAGCGGTTCTTCAACATCAAGTGCCGCTATTCGGGCATCGCCCCCGACGCCGCTGTTCTGGTAGCCACCGTCCGCGGCCTGAAAGCCCACTCCGGCAACCACAAGATCGTGGCCGGTAAGCCGCTTCCCGAGGCCCTCCTGGCCGAAAATCCCGACGAGGTGCACCAGGGAGGCGACAACCTCCGCAAGCAGCTGGAGAACATGCAGGTCCATGGGGTGTCTCCGGTAGTGGCCATCAACGTGTTCCCTGGCGACCACGACGTCGACATCAACGCCATCAAGGAGATCGCCGACGAGTTCAACGCCCGGTCGGCGATCACCACCCACTTCGCCGACGGCGGGTCGGGAGCCGCCGAGCTGGCCGAGGCGGTCGCCGAGGCGGCCGACGAGCCCAGCGACTTCCAGGTCCTGTATCCGGACGAGATGTCGCTCCGGGACAAGATCCGCACCGTGGCCGAGAAGGTCTACGGTGCCGACGGCGTAGATTTCTCGCCGCAGGCCAACAAGCAGATCGACACGTACGAGGCCAACGGCTTCGGCAACCTACCGGTGTGCATCGCCAAGACGCACTTATCGATCAGTTCGAACGCCGCCCTCAAGGGCGCCCCAACTGGGTGGACGCTCCCCGTCCGCGAAGTCCGGGCCTCAGTGGGCGCCGGCTTCGTGTACCCGATCTGCGGTGACATGCGTACGATGCCCGGGCTGGGCGCCCGGCCGGGCGCCATGGGTATTGACATCGACGAGAACGGTGAGATTGTCGGCCTGAGTTGACCCTCCGCCGTCAACCGGGTCGCCGGTAACCGCCGGAGACCAACCCCACGGACCCACCGGTCGGCCCACGCCGAGCCGGCTCACATGCGAAAGGGGGGCTCTGCGTGGTCAACCGGAACCAGGCCGACAAGGCCGTCCAGAAGCGTCTGCTCGAGGGCATGACCTACGAGCTGATCCCACTCAAGAACCTGGCCGACCAGTCACAGCACTTGCCGGCAGGCGCCACCGTCTCGGTGACCTGCTCTCCGGCTAAAACGGTCGACGACACCCTGGATCTGTGCGCCGGCTACGCCGAAAGGGGTTTCACGGTGATCCCCCACATCGCGGCCCGCATGGTGGAGGACGAGGGACACGTGGACCGAATCGTCCAACGGGTGAACGTCCTTGGTATCCGGACTGTGTTCTGCATCGGTGGCGACGCCGACCCCCTGGGCCCGTTCACTGACGCCGCTGGCTTCCTGCGTTCCTTCCTGGACCGCCGTCCCAACGTTGACGTAGTGGGTATCGGTTCCTATCCCGACGGCCACGCCACCATCCCCGACCGGGCTCTGGTGGACGCCCTGGTCGAGAAGCAGGAGCTGATCCGGGAGGCCGGTCTCGAGGGCTACATGGCCACCCAGATGTGCTTCGACGCCGACACCATCGGTGACTGGCTGGAAGGTCGTCGGGCCGCCGGTTTGGACCTGCCATGTCACCTCGGGGTGCCGGGGGCCGTCGACCGGGCGAGGTTGCTGGCCATCTCAATCCGGCTGGGCATAGGCCACTCGGTCCGCTACCTCAAAAAGAACAGGGCATCAGTGATCCGCCTACTGTCGCCCGGCGGCTATGACCCGAACAAGCTCATCGCCCCGCTCTCCTGTCGGGCTGACGAGTTGGGAATCTCCGGGATCCACTGCTTCACGTTCAACGCCGTGGACACCACCGAGAGCTGGCGCCAGAAGTCCCTGAGGAAGCTCGGGTCCTGACCCTCACGGGGCCACGTAGCCCCGGTGGCCCGTCGTCAGGCAGGATTCCCGACATGCCATCTGGCTCCTCTCATCCGCTCCTGCTCTCCCCCGTCCGGGTGGGCCCCCTGGAGTTACGGAACCGGATCGTCCTACCGGCCATGGACCAGAACGTCTGTAACGACGGGCTGGTCACTGATCGCCTGGTGGTCCACTACGAGGAACGGTCCCGGGGAGGAGCCGGCCTGCTTGTGCTGGAGACCTCAGCCGTTTCCTACCCCCACGGAGCCACAGCCCGTCACCAGCCCGCCCTGTCTCATGACGGTGTGATCCCCGGGCTGCGGCGCCTAGGCGAGGCCGTCCACGCCCACGGTTCGAAGCTCGTCGTCCAGGCCAACCACCACGGCCGCATCTCTGGGGTGGACACGGCCGAGGACCGGCCCTGCCTGGTGCCCAGCCTCCCGCTTCCTGACACCGACCCGATGTCGATCATGGCCGATACGACCATGGACGAGCTGGTGGCCATGTCAACCCTCACCGGCGGCAAGATGCCCACCTACGCCGAGGCCACGGTTGAGGACCTGTCTGACGTGGTGGAAAAGTTCGCCGACGCTGCGGTCCGCGTCCAAGCTGCTGGCCTCGACGGCCTGGAAATCCACGCCGGCCACGGCTACCTCCTGGACACCTTCCTCTCACCGGCCTGGAATAAACGGACCGACCGGTACGGCGGCTCCGAGGAGAACCGGGCCCGCCTACTGGTCGAGGTCGTGGAGGCCGTCCGCGCGCGTTGTGGTCCCGGCTTCGCCATCCTGGTCCGCCTCAACGGTCGGGATGACGCCCTCGAGGGCGGGATCACGCCCGACCTCGCTGCCCGGTACGCCGCTGTGGCCGCCAACGCCGGTGCCGACGCCATCCACGTCACCGCCTACTCGTCGGTCACTGGCGGCCCCGGATTTACCGAAGGGCCACTGCCGTGGCGTCCGTGCCAGTACGAGGAGTTGGCCCGGACGGTGAAAGCCGCCGTGGACGTCCCGGTCATCGCCGTCGGGCGCATCCGGCCCGACGACGGCGAGCGGATCCTGGCCGACGGGGGCGCCGATCTGATCGCCATGGGCCGCCAGTTGTTGGCCGACCCGCACCTACCGAACCGGCTGGCCGAGGGTCGCCCCGACCTGGTCCGCCCGTGCATCAACTGCTTTGTTTGCGTAGCCCAGAACTTCTGGTCGGCGGCTCCGGTGTGCGCGGTGAACGCCCAGTTGGGCCACCAGGATTGGCCCAAGCCGACGCCCGCTGCCCCACCCCGCCACGTAGTGGTAGTGGGGGGCGGACCAGGGGGCATGGAGGCGGCCCGGGTGGCCGCCGAACGGGGCCACAGAGTGACCCTGCTGGAGAGGGCCAACCACCTCGGCGGCACGGCCCGCTTCTCGTCACTGACCACACCACTGAACGGCGACCTGGTCCGGTGGATGGCAGCCGCCCTGGCCGAGGCCGACGTAGAGGTACGCACCGCCACAACGGCCACGCCGACAATGGTCGCCGCGTTGCGCCCGGATGCCGTGGTGGTGGCCACCGGTGCCGTCCGGGACCGCCCAAACGTGCCCGGAGTTGACCTGCCGCATGTGCTTTCCGGCGACGACCTGCGCAGCCTTCTGACCGGTGAGGGAGGGGCCACCGACCAGCGGTCAGGGCCGCTTGTGCGCCTCGCGCTGACCGTCGCGCGGGCCCTGGGCATGACCACCGACATGGACCGGGTCCGCGCCCTGTCCCGCCGGTGGATGCCCATCGGGCGACGCGTCGTAGTAGTGGGTGGCGGGCTTGTGGGTACCGAGCTGGCCGAGTTCCTAGTCGAGCGAGGACGATCGGTGACCGTCCTAGAGGAGGGCGACGACCTGGCCACCGAGATGGCACACCCCCGACGCTGGCGGGCCCTCCACGAAGCCCGAGCCCACGGCGTGGACTTCCGCACTGGGACCCGCCTGGTGGCCGTCACCGCCGATGAGGTAATCGCCCACACCGCGGCAACCGACGAAAAGGATGGCGACGAGGTGCGCTTCGGCGCCGACAGCGTGCTGCTGGCCGGCAGCGTTCAGCCGGACTCTTCGCTGGCTGGGGCCATCCGGACCGGCATCGGCGGCGACGTCGAGGTCCACGTGGTGGGTGATGCCGGAACGGTCGGCTACATCGAGGGGGCCATCCGCTCCGGATACGAGGTGGGTGTCGGCCTGTAGACCGGAGACGGGACCGACGCCCGCTTAGAGCCGGCCAGACGGCCATCGGTAGCGTCCGTCATGTGACCAATTCCATCGACGCCCCGTCCTGGAACCCATTCGATCCAGACTTCCTGCTCGACCCGTACCCGCATTACGCCCGCCTGCGGGACGAAGACCCCGTGCACCGGACCCCGCTCGGCGTCTTGGTCGTATCGCGCTACGACGATGCCCACCAGGTGCTCCGCGACCCCCAGACGTCGGTCCGGCGGTTCGAGACGAGTGAGACAACCCCGGAACACATGCTGCCCCTCCGGGACCGCCAGGACGAGCGGGTGCCGTCCATCCTCGGACTGGACCCCCCGGACCACACCAGGCTCCGGAAACTGGTGCAGCGCACCTTCACTCCGCGGGCCATCGGCCGTATGCGCGACCAGACCACCGCCATCGTGGACGACCTGCTGGACGAGCTCTCCGACCGGGACGAGATCGACCTCATTGCCGACTACGCCTTCGTTATCCCGTTTGCGGTGATCCACGCCATGCTCGGCCTCCCCGAGGCAGACGTGGCCCAGGTCCGCGCCTGGTCCCACGCCCTCACCCAGACCCTTGAGCCGTTTCTAACCCCCGAACAGGTTGACGCGGCCATGGACGCCGCAGTGCACATGGACCGGTACCTCACTGAGGCCATCGCCGCGAAGCGCCAAAATCCAGCCGCCGACCTCCTGACCGACCTGGTGCAGGTCGAGGAGGAGGGTGACCGAATGACCGAGGCGGAGTTGCTCTCCATGACTTCGCTCCTGTTCGTGGCCGGGCACGAGACCACGGTCAACCTGATCGGCAACGGCACCCACGCTCTGTTGCAGCACCCTGACCAGATGGACCTAGTGCGAACTGACGAGTCGGTGGACGCCACGGTGGCCGACGAACTGCTGCGCTACGACAGCCCAGTTCAGACCTCGGGGCGCCGGGTCATGCACGACGTGGAGGTGTCGGGTATCAAGGTGGCAGCCGGAGAAATGGTGCTGACTGCCCTGGGCAGCGCCAACCGTGATCCGCGCTTCTGGGGAGCGACGGCCGACGACCTGGACGTAACTCGGCCAGAAGCCAACCGCCACCTGTCCTTCGGCAGCGGGGTCCACCACTGCTTAGGCGCCGCGCTGGCCCGCATGGAGGGCGAGATCGCCATCACCCGACTGGTCCGGCGGTTCCCCGACCTAGCCCTGGCCGGCCAGCCCACCTATAACGCCCGGATCATCCTCCGGGGTCGAGATGTGCTCCCGGTCCGGTTGGGACGGGCTGCCTGACCCGTAGTGCCGGTGGTGCCCCGGCCGGCTTGCCCGGACAGGCCACGGCGCAAAAAACAGCGCCAACCATGAAGGTGCACGTCAACATCGCCCAGACGCGGCCGAATGCCGCTAGGCGCCCGAGGTGGAGCGAGGCGGTGAGCACTGCCACGGCAACCGCAACACCGACAGCGAATCCCAACGTGCTGAGGGTCCGCAGCATGGCGCTGGCCACCCCAAAGCGGGCCGGCGGCACATCCCGGAGGCCGAGGGAGGCGAAGGTGGCAAAGGAACACGACACCCCGATCCCTAGGCAGAGTTGGGCCGGCAGCATCGTGGTCGTCCACGACGACTCCACGGTGACACCCCACCACAGCCACGCGGGACAACAGGCAGCGGCTACCGAACCGATGACCAGGAGGGTCCGGTGCCCAACCCGGTCGGCAACCGAACCCACCGGCCCTCCCAGCAGGGCGGCGAAGGCCGGGCCGGGAACAACACCGAAGCCGGCGGCCAGCACCGACCATCCCCAGAGTTCCTGGAGCAACAACGTGTTGAACAAGATGGTGGCGATGAATGCGCTAGTGAAGAACACCTGGCCCAGGCCGGCCGACCAAAACGACCGAATCCGGACCAGGGAGAGGTCGATCAGCGGACTGGGATGGCGGGACGAGCGGACGAATAGAACCACGACCAGCATCAGGCCGACCCCCACCGTCGCCAGGGTTCGACCCGAGCCGTAGCCCCACCGTTCACCTTCCACCACACCGAGAAGCAGCAGGGCTATGCCGAGGGTCCCTGCTGGCACTCCCATCAGGTCGTAGCCACCCCGGGCATCGGGATCCCTGGTCTCTCGTACGAACCTCGGGGTGATGGCCAACAGCACCAGCCCAATGGGCACGTTGACCAGAAATATCCACCGCCAGGACGCCAGGTCGATGAGGATCGCCCCGAGCGATGGACCCACCGCCGCCCCAAGGGCCGCCGAGGCTCCCCAGATGCCGATCACCATGGAGCGTCGCTCCGGGGGGAACTCGGGCAGCACCATTGACATGGACGAGGGCCCCAGGATGGAACCCCCCACCCCCTGTAGAACCCGGGCCGAGACCAGCCACGTCACGCTCTCGGCCATCCCCGACAGGAAGGACCCGACAACGAACACCCCCACACCAATCATGAATAGGAGGCGACGGCCCTTCTGGTCGGCCAGGCGTCCAGCCAGCAGAAGGAAAGCCCCCACCGAGATGGAGTAGCCGGATAGCACCCAGGAAAGGCCGGCCTCCGAGGCCCCGAGGTCCCGCCGGATCGACGGGAAGGCCACGTTGACGATCGAGACGTCGATGACGGTCAGCAGAGCGGCCAGGGTGGAGACCCCTAGGGCAATCCACGCCCGCCGCTCCACCGGCGGCAACCCCTGGCTGGACGGCACCCGGACCTCCCATCGGGACCCGCCCCAGTGGCCGGCCCGGTGACCCCGCCGGACGCTAGGTCGTGTCACTATCCCCCAACGATGCGGGACCACAACCCCGGACCTGATCCAGACGCACCTCAATGAGTGCGTTGGTCACCTCCCGTAGGCGGTCGTCGACCGTCTCAAGGTGACCAACAACGTCAGCCAGCGAAATCCGGGTGACTACCCCGACCCTGACCATGGCATCACGTTGGCCTCGCGGACGGAACTGACGACCCGGAGACCCATCATCTTCGGCGGCGACGGTAGACCCAACCTGCTGGCTCGGGGTACCCGGCCCAGACACGGTGCCGGAATACCTGGAGCAGGGGACCGACCAGCAGGGCGAAGGCCAGCGTGCCGACCCCGTAGGACCCTCCGAGCGCTCCACCGACCACCAGGACAGTGATCTCGAGGGAAGTACGGGCGGCCCGGATGCTGAGGCCGGTGTCGACAAGTGCCGTCATCAGGCCGTCTCGTACACCAGTTCCCAGGCCTGCCCCCAGGTAGAGCATGGAACCAAACGCAACGGCCAGCGGGGCCAAGACGACCAAAGCCCCCCTGACCGGCCACGCGCTCGGCGGTTCGACGACAGCCAACACAATGTTGACAGTGACCCCGATGATCACCACATTGGCCACCGTTGCCGGCCCGATGGGTTGGCGGAGCATGGCCACCAGACCCAGCAGAACAATCCCAAGGGTGATGATCACCGTCCCCGGCTGCCGACTAGCCAGGCCGGCCAGGGCGTCGTGTAGGACGTCCCATGGACCGACACCTAGGTCGGCCAGGAACAGGGCGCCAATCCCAGCGCCAAACAGGACCAGGCCCACGAGGATTACCGCAGCCCGGATGGCCATCTCTCTCATCAGGTCATTCTGATGTCCGCGTCACGAGACGAGCCTGATGGGGTGGGGTATGACGTCCGGAGCCGGGCGACCAGACCGAATGATGTCGGTCCGGCCGCCCAGAGCACCCGGAAGTTGGGGCAAGCGGAACAGAGGCACCGCCGCCCCTCTGAACAGTTACTCGCCGCCCGCGTTGAGGGTCACTTCCACTCGACGCCAGTTCTTACCGGTGGTGTCCACGCCGCGGTTCTTCAACATCTCCACGGCCGCCTCGGCGTACTCCGTTGTGTACGCACCGGAGTCGGGCGCTGCGGCGAGGATGCCCTGGCTAGTCGCCACGTTGATGGTCTGGGCCCACAGGTCCTCGTCCATCACGCCGGCCCCGTCGGGCGACGGCCAGATCAGGCCGTTGATTTCGTTCATCTGCCACGCCTGATGTGATGCACCAAGCGACGAGCCGTTGTTGAGCACGATTTCAACACACTCCGCTGAGTTGTCGCGGCAGTGCATCCAACCCTCAAGAGAGGCAGCCACAAAGCGAGTGGTGATGTCGGCGTAGTCCGCGTTACCGAGTCGGGCGCCGTCGGCCCAGAGGGCGTCCTGGAGCATGGCCGTCCCTTCGTCGTTCCAGTCGATGACCGACAGGTCGTCCGCGGTGACACGCAGACCGGTGGCCGGGTTGGTTGACTCAAGCATCTGGGCGTACTCGTTGTAGATCATTGCCTGGGCGGCGTCGATCTCCCCGTTGAGCAGGGCCAGCATGTCAAAGCTCTGCTGGACCAGTTCGTAGTCGCTGGACGGATCCAGACCCGCTTTGCGCGAGCCGGCTAGGAGCTCGAACTCGTTGCCCCAGCCCCAGTTGCCTACGACCTTGCCAGCCAGGTCCGCGGGACTGTTGATGCCGGCGTCGGCCCACGAGACCTGCAGGGTTCCCGAGCGCTGGAATACCTGGGCCACGTTTACGATGTCCATGCCCTCCTCGCGCGGCACTAGAGCCTTGGGCACCCACGACACGGCGAAATCCACAGCTCCTGAAGCCAACTGCTGATGGGGAGCGATGTCGACACCGCCTTCGCGGATCTCCACGTCGAGGCAGTACTTCTCGTATATCCCCTCGTCGGCCGCGGCGTAATAACCAGCGAACTGGGCCTGGGTAAGCCACTGCAGCTGCAGCGAAACAGAGTCAACTGAGTCGCAGTCGCCAACGCCGACCGCAGCTTCGTCATCGCCACAAGCAGTAGCAAACAACGTAAGGACTGCTAGCACCGCCAGCAGTCTCGTCGTCAATCGCTTCTTCATCATTCCCTCCCGGGTGTAGTTGTGTACTCGCCGTCCCCCATCGCCGCTCGCCAAGGCATGCTTGCGCGCTCAACTAGTAGGGCTATAGCGAACAAAGTTAGGCCAAGAGCCGACGCGACTGCGATGGCGGCCCAAGCGACGTCGTATCTCACGAATGCGACGTTGGACGTGATCACGTTGCCGATGCGGTCCTGGGGGCCGCCGAAGTACTCGGCCACGATCGCGGCGATTACCGACAGGGGCGCCACTAACCGGAGGGAGTTGGCGAAAAACGGAAGAGCGTTGGGAATTCGAACCTCCCGAAGGATCGTCCACTCGCTAGCCGCGTAGGAATGCATGAGCTCAATCTCATCGGGATGTACTTCGGTGAGGCCTCGAGACGTGTTGATGAAAACCGGAAAGAAGACCACGGCAATTACTACGGCCTGGTTACTGAGCGTTCCGGTGATCCCGAACCAGGCATTGAAGATGGGAGCAAGGGCCACTATGGGCGTGGCGTTGACGACCACGGCAAGTGGTGTAAGCCCCTCTTCGAGGGTACGAAAGCGTGTGGTCACGAAAGCCAGCGCTACGCCGGTCATGATGCCGATCAGCAGGCCACTTACCGCGATCCATCCTGTCTCCCATATGGCATGTCGCAGAACGGGCCAATTGTCGACAAGCTCTTCCATGATCGACGTGGGCCTTGGCAGCAGGAACTCCCGAATTCCGAATCCCCTTACGAACGCTTCCCAGAGCAGGAGACCGACAACACCCACCGTGATCGGCGGCCCTAGGACAGAAATCCGGCCGCGAAGTTGCCGAACCATCATCCACCGCCCTCCACAGCCCGGAGCGCTTCGCGGATTTCAGTGGCCTTCGCGAAGAAGGCTGGATCTTGCCGCGTATCGTCGCTGCGCTCACCTAGGTCAACGTCAACTACAGAGTGGATACGGCCGGGCCGTGGTGACAAGACCACTACTCGGTTGGAGAGAAAAGCCGATTCGGGTACCGAGTGGGTGACGAATACCACGGTGGTGTGGGTTTCTCGCCATATCCGAAGTAGTTCAAGTTGCATGTGCTCACGGGTCATCTCATCGAGCGCCCCGAAAGGCTCGTCCATCAGTAACAACTTCGGCTGGAACGAGAGAGCCCTGGCGATAGACACCCGTTGTTGCATGCCGCCGCTGAGTTGGCGGGGGTAGTGCCCACCGAAGTCTTCAAGCCTGACCAACTCGAGCATTTCTGCCGATCGGGCTGACCTGTCAGCCTTCGACCAGCCACGAAGTTCGAGTGGCAGCTCGATGTTGGCCAGCACCCGACGCCAATCGAATAGACCGGAATGCTGGAACACCATGCCGTAGTCCTGATCCAGGCGAGCCTCGTGGGCTGATTTGCCGAATACCGTCAACGCTCCCGTGGTTGGGGCGAGCAAGTCGCCAATCAGGCGCAAGAGAGTCGACTTGCCGCAACCCGAGGGGCCAATCAGCGATATGAACTCTCCGGCCTCAACGGTCAGGTTGATGTCAGACAACGCTGCTACCTCGGAATCGCTCCCGACGTTAAAGACCTTGTCGACCCCATCTACGACAACCGCTTTTTCTGCCAGAACTGGATTACTCATGACGTGACCTCACCTGTGCGCCGAACCACGATCCATTCGGCCAGGGAGATCAGTCCAAAAACCAAGAGGCCAAGCACCGCTGCACCAATCACGGACGCGTAGAGCCGCTCAGGCGAGACGGCGTAGCGCTGCGCGTATTCAAGGATCGCCCGTCCCAGGCCGGTCTTTGTGCCGATGGAGATCTCACCAACGATTGCCCCAACAACGCTGAGTGTTGCTGCAATTTTCAATGCAGGGAATAGGTAGGCACGTGCGGCAGGAAGCCTCAGCTTGACCAGGGTGGTCCGCCAGGGAGCTGCGTAGGAACGCATGAGCTCCACGTGGGCAGAATCGGGGGACTGCAAGCCCCGAAGCGCGCTGACGGCGACTGGGAAGAAAGTTAGGTAGGCAGCGATCAGTGAGATTGAAAGCATGTCGGGTAGGTCCTGCTGGCGCCCCCAGGTCACGATGATCGGTGCTAGAGCGATCAGTGGAATCGTCTGGGACACGTTGATCCACGGCAGCAGCCCGCGTTCGGCAACCCGCCAACGGAGCATAAGGATGGCCAGACTGAGGCCGACTGTGAGACCGAGGGTGAACCCGATGGCCGCCTCCTGAAGGGTGAACCAACCCTTCTTCAGCAGGAATAGGAACAGCGGTAAACGGGCCCGGCCATCTCGGACCTCTTCGAACAGTTCGTCGGCGATGTCCATTGCGTGGGGCATGGTGAGGTCATCGGTTGACGCTGGGAGCTCGATTGAAGTTCCGGGCCAGTAGTCACCGGTCTGTTGACCAATCCACTTGTAGCCCTCCCACATGCCGAAGAGGAGGACGACCGCGGCAAGCACGGTCATGGCTACACGAAGCCACTTTCCGCCGTGCGCCATTAGGCACCGGGGCCAGGGCTCAGGGGACTCTCATTTCGAAAGGCCCTGTAGTCACTGCGCCCACGATGTTCTTGGACGTCTTGACGCATCGTTCAACGGCCATCTGCGTTGTTCGGTGGCAGATTCGCGGGGGCGAATCGCCGTTGTCTCTCCATCAAACTGCACCAGTCCCAAGTGGTTCCCCCCATGGCGTCGACATCTGCCAGGAACTGGCCCACCAATGCCGTGACCGGAAGTGAAACACCCATGGAAGAGGCCTCCTCGAGAACAAGCCCTATGTCCTTTCGCATCAGCGCGGTGGAGAAGCCGAAGTCGTATTCACCGGCCAGCATCTTGTCGGCCCGATTTTCCATCTGCCAGGAAGTTGAGGAACCTTGCAACATCGCATCGACCACATTCTCGACCTCAAGTCCAGCCCGAGAGGCAAAGTCCAGACCTTCGGCAAGTGCCTGACATAGCCCGACCACACAGATCTGATTGGTCATCTTGGTCAGTTGGCCTGCGCCCACCGGACCCATGTGTCGCACTCGTGAGGCGTAGATCTCTACTAAGGGCGTAACTCTGGCAAATGCGCTTTCATCACCGCCAACCATTACCGAGAGCTCACCCCGGCGCGCTCCATCGACACCGCCGGAGACAGGCCCGTCAAGAAAGTGGCCACCAACCGCGGATATGCCGCTTCCTAACTCGCAAGCGATCCGCGCAGAGGTTGTGGAGTGGTCAATCCAGATTGCCTCTTCAGCGATGGCGGGCAGAACGTGTTTCGCGACTTCTGCCAACTCCTGATCTGAGGGCAGCGAGGTGATGATGAACTGCGCGTCAGTGACCGCCGACTCCACTGAGGCGGCCTCCGTGCCGTTGTGCTCTTCGACCCACCGACCTGTGAGGCCATCGACGACATCGAAAACCGCTAAATCATGGGCATCACTGTGGTCGGCCAAATGTCCAGCGATGTGCCAGCCCATGCGCCCAAGGCCAAGGCACGCGACCCTCATGCCGGCACGCCGGGTTGACCCCGATCATCCAGGGTGAAACCTCCGGCAAGGCGCGCATTTATCCGTCCGCCAATTGCCATGGCAAGGATCAGTACCAACTCATCCGGTCGTGGTGCGTCTGGAACTCCTACCTCGATTGCGTCGTAATGGCTTCCGACGTAAGACCACTCGAGGTGGGTAAGGGGGATGTCTAGCCTTGCTCCGAGCGGTCCTACTTTCTTGGTGGACGGGACGATGGCCTCTCCCTTTCCGAGGGCAGCCCTCATCCCGCCGCCACCAGGGATGTGCCACATGGCGCCGTGTTCGATCTCTCCCTCTGCCCCGACGATCGCTCCTTTGCCATAGCTGTCAATAGCGTGAGGATCGCCACCTAGGTGCCCAACAAGCAACTCACCCAGTTGATGGCCCAGGTCGCGTAGTTCCTCCGCAGCAGGGCTCAGATCGGCCACGTAGTCACCAACGAATGGATTGCTCACAACAGCCGCGACGGCCCCTTTCAATGGGGGCCGACTTGGCAACGGGCCGAAGTCGTGGTGGGTTTCTTCGACCACGACGTAGGTCTTTCTTTGCCTAAATAACAAGGTGGTCACGCTCTCTCAGTTGTTGCGTCCAGGTCAGGTCGGAAGTGATTCGACCTAGAGGTGGTGCTGAATCTGTTAACGGGCTAGAGCCGGGATAATTTTCCGGCCGTATGCGTCAAGGGTCTCGTCCTTCTGGTCGTGCATTAGGTAGATGGCGAACTGGTCCACACCGAGGCTCTCGAGTTCGCGGAGCCGAGCGATGTGGGCATCCTCTTCGCCGAGGATGCAGAACCGGTCGATGACCTCGTCGGGTACGAAGTCGGTGTGCTCGTTGCCGGCCCGACCGTGTTCCGTGTAGTCGTAGCCCTTCCGACCCTCGATGTATTCGGTTAGGGCTTGGGGCACCGCCGACCCGTCGGCGCCATACCGGCCGACGAGGTCGGCCACGTGGTTGCCGACCATCCCGCCGAACCAACGCACCTGGTCGCGCTGGTGGGCGAGGTCATCGCCGACGTAGGCCGGAGCCACCACGGTGATAGTCAGAGACTCGGGGTCTCGCCCGGCGTCAGCCGCAGCCCGCTTCACCGCGGCAATGGTCCACTCGGCGATCTGCGGGTCGGCCAACTGGAGTACAAACCCGTCGGCCTTGCGCCCGCACAGGTCCAGGGCCTTCGGCCCGTAGGCGGCCATCCACACGGGCAATGACCCATCGTGGCGCCATGGAAGGGTCTGGGTGGTGCCGTTGTACTCGACGACGTCACCCTCAGCTAGGCCCTTGATGACCCCCATCGACTCCTCGAGGGTGGCCAGGTTGCATGGCTTGTGGCCGATGACGCGCATGGCCGAGTCGCCGCGGCCAATGGCACATACCGTGCGCTCGCCGTACATGTCGTTGAGGGTGGCGAACAGCGATCCGATGACCGTCCAGTCCCGAGTTCCGGGGTTGGTCACCATCGGACCGACAACCATCTCCGAGGTCGCGGCCAGCATGGCGCTGTAGATCACGAAGGGTTCCTGCCAAAGCACATGGCTGTCGAACGTGTAGCCGTGAGTAAACCCGAGGGCCTCGGCCTGACGGGCCAGGTCAACCACGCGCCAAGCTGGGGGGTCGGTCTGTAGCACCACCCCAAAGTCCATCCGACTTTCCCCTTTCGTGTCTTTCCTCGCCGAACAGGCCGCCCAGCTCTCCGGTCAGTCGTTGCGTGGGAACCCCAAATCGACGCTGCTGGTCGACGGATCGGGCCACCGGCTGGTCAGCACCTTGGGCCGTGTGTAGAACCTGAGGCCCTCCGGTCCGTACATGGTCGTGTCGCCGAATGCCGAGTCGTTCCACCCACCGAACGAGTGGTAGCCGACCGGTACCGGAATGGGCACGTTGATGCCGACCATGCCGGCGTCGGCGTCCCGCTGGAACTGCCGGGCCGCTCCGCCGTCACGGGTAAATATGGCCGCCCCGTTTCCGAACGGGTTGTCGCGGATCATCTGCACGCCATCGGCGTAGCTGTCGGCGCGAACCACGGAGAGGACCGGTCCGAAGATCTCGTCGGTGTAGACGCTCATGTCGGTAGTCACGTGGTCAAGCAATGTCACGCCGAGGAAGAAGCCGTCGCTGTCGAAGGCCTGGTCTCGACCGTCGACGACCACCTCGCATCCGGCATCGGCACCGGCCTGAACATAGCCAGCAACCCGGTCTCGGGCCTCCCTGGTGATCAGCGGCCCCATCTCGGACCCAGGGTCGGTGCCCGGACCGACGACCAGTTTCTCCATACGGACCTTGATGGCGTTCACCAGTTGGTCGCCAACGTCGCCGACGGCCACGACGACCGAGATGGCCATGCACCGTTCTCCCGCTGATCCGTAGGCGGCCGAGACGGCAGCGTCGGCCGCCATCTCCACGTCGGCATCGGGCAGGACAACCATGTGGTTCTTGGCTCCGCCGAGGGCCTGGGCCCGCTTGCCATGGGCTGTGGCCGAGGCGTACACGTACTTCGCGATCGGCGTGGAGCCGACGAAGCTCAGTGCCTTCACGTCAGGATGCTCGAGGAGGCGATCGACGGCCACCTTGTCGCCGTTGACCACGTTTAGGACACCGGGAGGGAAACCGGCCTCCTGGAATAGTTCGGCGACGAACATCGGCGCTGACGGATCGCGTTCCGACGGCTTCAGCACGAATGTGTTTCCGCAAGCCACCGCGTTGGGGAACATCCACATCGGCACCATGGCCGGGAAGTTGAACGGGGTGATGCCAGCCACCACGCCGAGGGGCTGACGGACCGTGTAGACGTCGACTCCGCTGCTGGCTTGTTCACTGTGGGTGCCCTTCAGGGCATCGGCCACGCCGCAGGAGAACTCGATGTTCTCGATTCCCCGGGCTACCTCGCCCCGTGCGTCGTCCAGGACCTTGCCGTGCTCGGCGGTGAGCCTCTGCGCGATCTCGTCGGAGTTGTCGACAACCAGGTTGCGGAAGGCCAGCAGCAGCTTGGTCCGCCGAGCCAGGGAGACGCCTCCCCACTCGTCGAACGCCGCCTTCGCCGAGGCCACCGCGGCATCTACCTCGGCTGCCGAAGCCAGGGCCACCTTTGCGGTCTGCTCGCCGGTGGCCGGGTCGAACACCGGCCCGGTGTCCCCCGACGACCCGGTCACGGTATGACCGTCAATCAGGTGCTGGATCTCGTACATGGTCTGGTGTCCGTTCGTGGTCGCCGTCCGACCGGTCAGACGGGCGTGGTGGGTCCTACAAGACGGGGTGGATGCCCGTCCGGGATTGTGTCCTACTGCAAGTACGTCGATAGACCCCGGCGGAGGTAGGCCCCGTGGCCCTTCTGGCCGTGATAGGCGCCGTCCTCGATGAGGATCCGCCCCTTGGACATCACGGTGTCGACCTTGCCGTCGATCGTGGTGCCCTCGTAGGCGGAGTAGTCCATGCTCATGTGGTGAGTGTCGACCGAGATTTCTGTCCTCGCTGACGGGTCGTAGAGCACGATGTCAGCGTCCGAGCCCGGTGCGATCACGCCCTTCTGCGGGTACATGCCGAACATCCGGGCCGGCGTGGTGGAACACGTCTCCACCCACCGCTCCAGGCTCAGCTCACCCATGACCACGCCCTGGTAGATGAGGTCCATGCGGTGCTCGACGCCGCCGATCCCGTTGGGGATGGCCCGGAAGTCGTCCTTTCCGAGCTCTTTCTGGTCCTTCATGCAGAAGGGGCAGTGGTCGGTGGCCACGATGGCCAGGTCGTTGGTGCGCAGGCCCCGCCACAGGTCCTTGTGGTGGGTGTGTTCCTTCGTCCGAAGGGGTGGTGAGCAGACGTAGCCCGCGCCGGCGAACCCGGGCAGCCCGAGGTGGTCTTCGAGGTTCAGGTACAGGTACTGGGGACAGGTCTCCGCGAACACGTTGTACCCGGCGTCGCGGGCCTCGGCCACCCGCTCAAGGGCCTCGCTGGCCGACAGGTGCACAAAGTAGACCGGCGCCCCGGCCACCAGGGCCAGTTGGATGGCCCGGTTGGTGGCCTCACCCTCCATCCGGGAGGGGCGGGTAATCCCGTGGTAGACGGGATCGGTCTGGCCGCGGGCTGCGGCCTGTTCGGACAGCACGTCGATAGCGATGCCGTTTTCGGCGTGCATGGTGATCAGGGCGCCGTTGTCGGCCGCCTTCTGCATAGCCCGGAGGATCTGGCCGTCGTCGCTGTAGAAGACGCCCGGGTAGGCCATGAAGAGCTTGAAGCTTGTGATGCCCTCGCCTACCAGGGCGTCCATCTCCTTAAGCGCCGCTTCGTCGACGCCGCCCAGGATCATGTGAAAGGCGTAGTCGACGGCACACTGGCCCTCGGCCTTCGCCTGCCATGTCTCGAGGCTGTCCCGGACGTTCTCTCCGGTTTTCTGCACGGCGAAGTCGACAATGGTGGTCGTACCCCCCCAGGCGGCGGCCCGGGTGCCGATCTCAAAGGTGTCTGAGGCAAAGGTTCCGCCGAACGGCAACTCCATGTGGGTATGGCAGTCGATCCCACCGGGTACCACGTACCTGCCGGTTGCGTCGATGACCCGCTCAGCGCCCGACTCGGCCGATGTGGCCGCCGCCGAGCCCGGCTGGAGCACCGCAGAGATGGTCGTCCCGTCGACCAGAACCTCGGCGGTGTGGCGTCCGGTGGCGCTAACCACCGTCCCGTTCTTAATCAGCGTCGTCATGTGTTCCCCCTTAGGAGCCACGCCCCGCGGCCCTCTCTCGATCCAGGCACTATCCCAGCCCCTCGATGATTCTGACCAGCACGGTCCCCGCCTCGTCGATTTCCTCCTCGGTGACTGTCATCGGCGGGGCGATGCGCAACACGTTGCCGTAAAGCCCTCCCTTGCCGATCAGCAGTCCTGCCGCCCGGGCCTCCTCCATGATTCGGCCAGCGGCGTCAGCGTTCGGATCGATGGTCCCTGGCTGGACGGCCTCGATAGCCAGCATCAGGCCCCGACCCCGCAGCTCGGCAACCGCCGTGGAGGCATCCACGGCAGGTCGTAGGTGGCCGGCCAGGCGTTCGCCCATGCGCAGCGCGTGGCCCTGGATGTCGTGCTCCAGCATGTACCGGATCGTCGCCAGAGCCCCGATGCTGCTCATGGGGTTCCCACCGAACGTTGAGAGGGAGTTTCCGGGCAGCGAGTCCATGAGCTCGGCACTGGCCACCACCCCGCCAAGGGAGAGGCCGTTGCCAACTCCCTTGGCGAAGGTCAGGACGTCGGGCGTGATCCCGTGGGCCTGGTAGCCCCAGAAGTGTTCACCGGTCCGGCCCCAGCCTGTCTGGACCTCGTCGGAGATGAACAGGACGCCCCGATTGTCGAGTTCCTTTTTCATGGCGCCGAAGAACCCGTCGGGGGGCGTGGCGAAACCGCCCACACCCTGGATGGGCTCGGCAATCATGGCGGCCACGTCGCCCGACGTCATCATGTCGAATACCTGGGTGAGGTCGTCTACGCAGGCTGCCGTATAGGCATCGTCGTCGAGGTCACGGAAGGGGCTGCGTAGCCGGTAGCCGCCGTGTACGTAGTTGACCGACAGGCCACTGACGCTGGTCGGCGACCACGACCGTTGGGCGGTGATGGCGATGGTGGTGAAAGACCGCCCGTGGTAGCTGTTCCTCAAGGCCAGGATCTGGTTGGACTTCCGGGCCGTGGTAGCCAGCATCAGGGCGGCGTCGTTGGCTTCGGTACCGGAGGTGGTGAAGAACACCTTGGCGTCGGGGATGCCGGATAGTCCGGCGATCAGCTCGGCCAGCTCGATCATGCATTCGGACAGGTAGAGGGTGGACGTGTGGAACATCCTGGAGGCCTGATCCTGGACGGCCTTGGTGATCTCCGGGATGTCGTAGCCGAGGCTCGTGGTGAGGATCCCACCGAAGAAGTCGAGGTAGCGGTTGCCCTCGACGTCGTAGACGTGGCGCCCCTGGCCCCGGTCGAACGAGATCGGGGGGTCGTAGTAGAGGGCCAGCCAGTTCGGGAGGACGGCGCGGTGTCGTTCCAACAGCTCGGCGTTGGTGGTCATCGTCGACTCCCGTGTGGGATTGGTCTCTGGAGGGCGGTCGGCACTCAGGCCTGGGTCAGTGGGTCGTACATGTCGGGACGACGGTCCCGGTAGAAGGCCCACTGGTTGCGGACCTCGTCGATTAGGTCCAGGTCGAGGTCGCGCACGATGAGCTCCTCGTCCTGGTCTGAGCAGACGTCGCCTACGAACTGACCGCGGGGGTCCACGAAGTACGTCATTCCGTAGAAGTCGTTGTCGCCCAGGTCCTCGGTCCCAACGCGGTTGATAGCACCCACGTAGTACATGTTGGCCGCTGCTGAGGCTGGCTGCTCGAGTTGCCAGAGGTAGGAAGAAAGGCCCCGGCTGGTGGCCGAAGGGTTGAACACCATCTGGGCACCGTTTAGACCGAGGGCCCGCCAGCCTTCGGGAAAGTGGCGGTCGTAGCAGATGTAGACACCGACCCGGCCGACCGCGGTGTCGAATACCGGGTACCCGAGGTTGCCGGGCCGGAAGTAGAACTTCTCCCAGAAGCCCTTGACCTGGGGGATGTGGGTCTTGCGGTACTTGCCGAGGTAGGTGCCGTCCGCGTCGATCACCGCTGCGGTGTTGTAAAGCAGGCCCTCCTGCTCCTTCTCGTACATCGGCAGAACGAGCACCATGCCGTGCTTCGCCGCCAACTCCTGAAAGCGCCGGGTGGTGGGACCGTCCGGGATGGCCTCGGCATAGTCGTAGAACGCGGTGTCCTGGACCTGACAGAAGTAGGGGCCGTAGAAGAGTTCCTGGAAGCACATGACGCGGGCCCCTGCAGCGGCCGCCTCAGCCAGGTACTTCTCATGGAGCTCGATCATCGACTCCTTGTCGCCGGTCCAGCTCGTCTGGACCATGGCTGCCCGCACCTCGCTCATGACCGGCACCTCCCGAGTTCCTGTATTCCCGATTCGTCGCCCGACCAGGCCTCTGTGGGGCCCCATACTTGGTGATTGCGACGGACAGATGGACAGTAGGTGTTGCCGGATGGCGACACATAATTGCGTCACCGTCGTCACGGGCCGAGAACGAGAGAGGTGGTGTCGGGGTAGCGGGCAACCCGCCAACGGCCGCCTCGGTCTTCCTACCGGAACGCGTGGGATCCTGACCGGGTGGATACGACCCCGGTGGACGAGACCCTGGACGATGGCGACGGCCTGCTGTTCTGGCCGGCCCTCCAGGCCTGGATCGCCGACCGGGATGTTCCCGGCGAGGGTCCGGTGGTGTCCAGCCGACAGATGGCCGGTGGCACCCAGAACAACCTGTTCCTGCTGACCCGTGCCGACGGGACCACGATGGTGTTGCGACGACCGCCCCGCTACCCGCGACCTAATAGCGACGAGACGATGCTGCGCGAGGCGAGAGTGCTGACCGCCATCGCCGGACGCGGTGTCCCGCAGCCCGTCTGCCACGCGGCCTGCGACGACCCGTCGGTCATCGGCACCTGCTTCTTCCTGATGTCAGCCGTAGACGGCTTCGCCCCGGTGGGCCCGCTGCCGGGCCGGTACGCCACAGACCCCGACTGGCGGCACTGCCTTGGCCTGTCGATGGTCGACGCCATCTCCGCCCTGGCCTTGATTCCTCCGGAGGAAGTGGGGCTGGCCGACTTCGGACACCCGGACGGCTGGCTGGAGCGGCAGGTCGGACGGTGGCGGAGCCAGTTGAAGTCCTACGCGGCGTTTGACGGCTATCGCGGCCCGGACCTTCCCGGGGTGGACCGGGTGGGTACTTGGCTGGACGACCACCGGCCCACCGACTTCCACTGCGGGATCATCCACGGTGACTACCACCTGGCCAACGTGCTCGCTGCCCACGACCGTCCCGAGCTGGCCGCTGTCCTGGACTGGGAGCTGACGACCCTCGGCGACCCCCGTCTGGACCTGGCGTGGCTCCTGATCACGTCGGGGGGCGTGGGATCGTTCGAGACAGCAACCGACGGGTTCCCGACCACCGACGAGCTGGTGGTTCGGTACGGCGAGAAGACCGGCCTCCCCCTAGATGACCTGACCTGGTGGCAGACCCTGGCGTGCTACAAGCTGGGCATCATCCTGGAGGGTACAAACGCCCGGGCGGCCGCCGGCCGAGCCCCCGTCGAGACGGGACAAGACCTCCACCAGAGGGCCGTCCTGCTGTTCGAGCAGGCGGGGTATCTCATAGAGGGTGTGGACCGTTGACTTCACGACCGGCCGGCTTTTTCCGCGGATGTTCCTGATTCCTTGGGTGAAGAGCGGATCTTGACCACCCCGCTGGACGCCCTTGGTCGGCTCGGCTGGTGAGCGGGCATGCTGGGGGGATGAACACCCAGTCGACCGACCGACCGCTGGAGGGCTGGAGGATCGGGGTGACAGCCGACCGGCGGGTCGACCAGCAAGTCGAGGCGCTGTGGCGCCGGGGAGCCGACGTGGTGCGCGGTTGCACCATGCGCACGGTTGACCTCTCCGATGATCCGCGGCTGCGGGAGGTGTCGCGGTCACTGGTCAACGAGCCCCCAGACGCCGTGGTGCTCCAGACCGGGATGGGGCTGAACATGTGGCTGGAGGCCATGGACGGGACCGACGTGGGCGCTGACCTCCGTTCCACGCTCCAGACCACCGAGGTCCTGGCCCGGGGGCCCAAGGCGGTGAGCGCTGCCCGACGAGCCGACCTCGAAGTCTCCTGGTCGGCCCCCGACGAGCTGTTCTCCCAGATCGTGGACCACGTGGCAACCACCGGGGGTCGGCGACGGATAGCCCTTCAGGTAGACGGCACCGACGAGGAGTCGCTCGCCGCTCCCCTGGCCGCCTCGTGTGGCGAGGTTGTGGTCGTGCCGGTCTACCGCTGGGCCCTGCCCCACGACACGAGACCGGCCGAGGCGTTGGTAGACCTGGTTTGCGACGGTGGGGTCGACGCCGTGACGTTCACCACCCGGCAGGCCGCCGTGCACCTCGTGGACGTAGCCGAGGCCCAGGGCCGTCGCCGGGACCTGGTCGACGCCCTGGACGGGACACGGGTGGTCCCGGTGTCAGTGGGGCCAGTTTGCTCGGAGGCCATGCGCACGTTGGGAATGACCGGCGTGGTCGAGCCGGACCGTGCACGGCTAGTAGCCATGTTGGACGCCCTGGCCGAAGTGGCAACGACCCGGTCGGGATCCTGAGAACCACCAGTCTCGCGGTCAGGTACCGGCTTGGCTCAGGTGGCCCAGTGGGCCGGGTCCACGGCGCAAGCGAACCCCTCCAATGACCCACCGGCACGACGCCGAGCCGCGTTGGCCCGAGCTACCTCAATAAGTCGCCCGACCGCCTCACCGCCACCGAGGTTCGAGGAGTCAAACCCAGCCTGCTCGTCAATCTGTCGGACTCGAAACGTTCGGGCCACACCGGGGTCCCAGAACGAGACGTTCATCTCGGTATCGCCCTGGAACGAAGAAAAGATCAGGTTGGTGGATCCGATTGTCCCCCAGGCGTCGTCCACCACGGCCGTCTTAGCGTGGACGTATATCTCCTCGTATCCCCAGTCCCGCCGGACGCATGGCGCCGACAGGCAGAACCCTTCGTAACCACCGAGGGTTGCGAGGACTTCATACCCGGCGTTGATTCCCGGGTGGGACCGGGCGGCCGCCAGCTCGGACATCGGGTTCCCCGGCACCGACGCCACCACCAGCACGCCTCGTTCCAGGGCGACCCGAAGTTCCTGCAGCACGACCCGGCTCAGAAAGATCTGGTTCTCGATGTACACGTAGTCACGGGCCCCGGCGACAGCCGACAGGTACTGCTCCCGTACCGAGTTCTCGCCGTCAGGTAGGTCGTCGTAGAGGCCGGGCAGAACGCTGCGCTGGATCTGGGCGGTGGTCGGACCTGCTACGGCTGGCACTGTGTCCGGATCCCGCTCCGTGATGTCTCCGGTTCTGCCATCCGGCCACGATCCATAGGGCCGTTGGCACTCTGACGCCCCGTTCCACCGCATGGTGAAGTTGTCGTGCACGTCTGCCACGCACGGTCCCCGCAGTCGGCTGTAAACATCGTGGACTACGGCGTACCGGTCGCCCCGCCGGTAGCCCAGTGACGGGTCGGCCTCATTGTGGCGACGGTCGGCCATAGAGCCCTTGGTGATGTTGATGCCGCCGACAAAAGCCACCTCGTCGGGGGTCCCGGCGTCCACCAACCATGCTTTCTGGTGCTGACACTGTCGGCCTGCGGCGTCCCAGCGGGCCTGCCAACGGGTGGACCGGGTGGCTAGCACCCGGGCCGAGGCCTCATCCCCGGGGAACGTGTCGTCGGCTCCAGTTCGACCACGCCGGTCGTTCCCAACCCAATCACCCTCCGGGTGCCAGAACAACACTCGCACGTCGACCTCTCGGTCGGCCGCCGTGTCCAGGAGGTCCAGGAACGTGCCCCGACCGCCGGGAAACCTGGCATCCAGTTCCAGGAAGGCCACGCAGACCCAGACCGAGGTCGTGGCTGCCTCGACGGCTCCGGCGATCTGATCGAAGGCCACCGCTCCGTCGACCAGCGACTCGATCAGGTTTCCCGACCGCGCCGGGAAGGCCGCCGAGGTGGGCGGCGGGAAGCGGTCCAGTAGGTCTGCTGCAATCAATTCGGGGGAGTCCGGCACGGGAGCAACCTAGGACAGTGTTAAACGGCGGCCCCCGCTGGGACCCTAGGGTGCGGCCCGTGAAGAGTGCCCTGGTCATCGAACACGACGAGTACGGCCCTGCCGGGCAGGTAGGCGAACGTCTCGTCGAGCGGGGCTACCGACTTGACGTTTTCCGGGTATTGGACGACCCATCCGACCCGGTGTGCACGAAAAGGTACCCGGACGCCACCTCCTACGACGCCCTGTTGGTGACCGGTTCACCGTGGTCGGTCACCGACACCGACACCATCGGTTCCTGGATAGGCCAGGAGATCGAGATGGTCCGTACAGCCCACGAGGCAGGAGTCGGCGTGCTCGGCATGTGCTTTGGAGGCCAGGTGCTTTCGGCCGCCCTCGGGGGGGAGGTGTCGCGCAGTAACCAGCCGGAGTTCGGATGGACCGAGGTCGAAACCGACCTGCCGGATGCCGTAGCCAGCGGACCCTGGTTCCAATGGCACTACGACCGGTTCACAGTCCCTCACGGAGCTACCGAGGTGGCCCGCAACGCCGTCGGTCCACAGGTCTTCCGGATCGGTCGGAGCGTCGGCACCCAATTCCACCCCGAGATCACGCCCCGGCTGGCCCGGCTGTGGATTGGGATGGACCGGGCCGAACTGGAGGCCCACGATGTCGACCCCGACCGTATGGCTGCTGAATCCGAAGGGCGGGCAGCCGACAACCGGGGCGACTCCTACGCGTTGGTCGACTGGTTCCTGGACGGCTCCTGACCGACGATCCGACCATCGGGGGGAAGATCCTCCCACCCTCCGGATGCACCGGAGTAAACCGGTCAGCCGACCCGTCGATAGATTCCCCCTGAGAGACGCCCTCTCCCGGAGGTACTCCGTGAGCGAACACCACCTGATGATCATCGGCGCCGACCGGGTCGACGCCCCCGAGGCCACCGAGGTCCGATCGCCCTACGACGGCCGGGTACTCGGCACGGTACCCACCGGGACCACCAAGCACCTGGACGCCGCTGTCGCTGTTGCCGTCACCACGCTGGACGCCGGAACACTCCCCACTCACGAGCGGGCGGCCATCCTGGACCGCCTGGCCGAGGCGCTGACCGCCCGTCAGGAGGAGTTCGCCCAGAGCATCTCTGCTGAGGCTGCCAAGCCCATCAGCACCGCCCGCGTCGAGGCCTCCCGAGCCGTCGACACCGCCCGCTTTTCGGCCGCCGTGTCCCGCACCATGGTCAGCGAGGCCCTCACGCTGGATGCCAGCTCGGCCGGCACGGGGAAGACCGGCTTCGTCAAGCGGGTCCCCATCGGGGTGGTCGGCGCCATCTCGCCTTTCAACTTCCCACTCAACCTGGTCTGCCACAAGGTCGCCCCTGCCATCGCTGCCGGCTGCCCGGTAATCCTCAAGCCCGCCTCTGCAACCCCGCTGACCGCAATCCGCCTGGCCGAGGTACTTCTCGAGGAGTGCGGCCTGCCACCAGGCTGGCTCAACGTCGTCACTTGCCCCGGTCGCACGGCAGCCCACCTGGTCGAGCACGACGACGTGGCCATGATTACCTTCACCGGATCGCCCCCGGTGGGCTGGAACATCCGGACCACTGCACCCCGTAAGAAGGTGTCGCTGGAGCTGGGTAACAACTCACCGATCATCGTCGAACCTGACGTCGACGTCGCCCAGGTGGCAGACAGGCTCAGGATGGCGGCCTTCGGCTACGCCGGACAGACCTGTATCTCCACCCAGCGGATCTACGTCCACGAGGACATCGCCTCCGAGTTCACTGAGGCCATGGCGGCTGAAGCCCAGAGCCTGACGGTGGGTGACCCCGCCGACCCGACCACCGATGTGTCGTCGCTGATCGACCCCGGCGAAACCGAGCGGGTCACCGACTGGGTCGCCGAGGCCACGGCCGCCGGTGCCAGGATCGTTTGTGGTGGCACCATGGTCGACGGCGTACTGGCCCCCACCGTGCTGGCCGACGTAACCGATGACATGAAGGTCAGCTGCGTCGAGGTGTTCGGACCGGTGGTCGGGATCGCCACCTACACCGACTACGAGGATGCCCTGGCCCGGGCCAACGCCAGCGACTACGGGCTACAGGCCGCCGTGTTCACCAATGATGTGGGTCGAGCCCTACGGGCCGCCGAGGTCCTGGAGTACGGCGGCGTGATGGTCAACGAGTCGCCGTCGTGGCGAGCCGACCACATGCCGTACGGCGGCATCCGCGACTCGGGTAACACCCGGGAGGGTCCGGCTTACACGGTTCGCGAGATGACCGAGGAGCGCCTGATCGTCATCCAGGCCTGACACCGGCCCGCCCCGTCGCTTGGAGGCCGGTCAGGCCGCCTCGACCCGGGCTACCAAGGCGCAGATCGGATCCAGGAAAAGTGGCCAGACGGCCTCTGGCATCTCGTGACCCAGGCCGTCGATCCACACCAGTTCGGCGTCGGGGACCGCGTCGGCTGTCTCCTGCCCGCCCTCGGGCAGGATCAGGGGGTCGGCGGTGCCATGGAGCACCAGCGTCGGTACCCGCACGTTCCGAAGACCGGGTGTCCGGTCGTCGTCGGCCAACGCGGCTACGGCCTGGCGGATCCCGCCCTCCGGGTGCCAAGCCCGGTCGATGGCGTCCTCGATCTCCCGGCGGGCGTCGTCCTCGTCGAACGGCAACAGGGTCCCTGCGCAGATCCGGGCCGCTTCCACGCCTGCGGCGACCAGCGTGTCCAGATCGTCGGGATCGGCTTCCGGGGGGACAAGAGTCAGGGCCACCTCGGTGGGCATGGGGATGAACCGGGGCATGGACTGGCTGGAGGTGAGCGACCGGACCCTCTGTGGGTGCCGGATAGCCACATGCTGGGCGACCATCCCCCCGAGTGACCATCCGTAGACGTGGGCCGAATCGATTCCGAGGGCGTCAAGCACCCCTACGGCATCGTCGGCCATGTCACCCAGGGAGTACGCCGACTCGACCTGGTCCCCTTCCAGGACAGTGAAAAGGGCGGCGATCAGGTCTCCGGCCGGCTGGTCGTCGAACCAGGTGGAAAGGCCGACGTCTCGGTTGTCGAAGCGGATCACCCGGTGGCCCCGATCGGCCAACCGACGACAGAAGTCGTCTCGCCAGACCGTCATCTGGGCCCCGAGGCCGGCGATCAGCAGGACAGGTGGGTCGCCCGGATCGCCGAACTCCTCCACCTCGATACTGATCTCGTTGGCCTGGACCTGGACCATCCCTACTCCTCGTCATCTGACCGGCGCTCGGCAGGTTGCCACGATGGCCGACTTGCTCTGGCAACGGACCAGCACTGATTTGGCCTCACGGGAGGCCAAGGGCAAAGTGTCCAGCCGTCAGGTGGTCGACTCCCACCTGGACCGCATCGGCGAGGTGAGTGGTTGGGCCGGATGTTCAGGCGGGCTTCGTCGCCCTCACCACCTTGGCTGGAACCCCGGCCACCTCCTCGTGGCGACCGGCGGCTTCCAGGCCGAGGGCCCGCAGTGCCGCCGAGATGACGTCCACGTCCACCGGTGTCAGGTGGGTCTCGTGGCCGGCGTGGGCCGCGTGGTCGGGGTGTTCCGGGTCGTCGTAGTCCTCGTCGACCAGAACCAGGCGCCCGCCGGGGGACAGCACCCTGGCGAACTCGGCGAACGCCAGCCCGTGGTCCACCCAGTGGTGAATGGCGTTGGCCGCCCACAGCACCTCGGTCGATCCGCCGGCCACCGGCAGGTCCTCGGCCACCCCGCACTCCACGGTGATTCGTCGCCGGGCCCACTGGAACAACCGCCGTAGCCGGCACACGGCTCGCATTACGGCCGACGGCTCAACGGCCACCACGTGGGCGCCCCGCTTTGCTGCGAGCATGGTGGCAGGACCCATGCCCGCCCCTACGTCCAAGCCGCGCTCCCCGGGCTTTGGATCAGCCAAGTCCACCAGGGCCCGATTGAGGTCCGACGACCAGAATTTTCGAATCTTCCACAGCCAGTGAAGTTCGGCTAGCAGACCTTTGTCGTGATCGTGTCGGTGCTGCTCGTGGGCCACGTCGACGAGCCTGCCACGATCCGACGAGGTCGATCGGGCCCGGCCATGGAAGAATCCGCCGGTGACGGAGAACCCACAGCCTCTGGGGGGTAACGAGATGCCCCGGTTTGGTGGGATCTCCACGTTCATGCGCCTCCCCGGTACCTCCGATCCGGCAGACCTGGACGTGGCTGTCGTCGGTGTCCCTCTGGACACCGGAACTTCCAACCGTCCGGGGGCACGGTTCGGGCCCCGCGGGATTCGCGCCGAGTCGGTACTGATCCGGCCGTACAACATGGCCACCCGAGCCGCACCGTTCGACAGCCTCCGCATCGACGACACCGGCGACGTGGCGGCCAGCCCCTACGACCTTCAGGCAGCCGTAGATGCCATCGAGACGCACTACGACAGCCTGCTAGCCCACGACCTGGTCACTGCGTCGATAGGAGGCGACCACACCGTCGTGCTCCCGATCCTTCGATCCATGGCAAAGAAGCACGGCCCCGTAGGCCTCGTGCACGTAGACGCCCACACCGACATTAACGACACCATGTTCGGCTCCAAGATCGCGCACGGCACCCCGTTTCGACGGGCCGTTGAAGACGGGCTTCTGGATACCAGCCGGGTGGTTCAGATCGGCGTGCGGGGAACCGGCTACGCCGCCGACGACTTCGACTGGTCTAGGGAGCAGGGCTTTCGCGTGGTCCAGGCGGAGGAGTGCTGGCACCGCAGCCTGGAGCCACTCATGGCCGAGGTCCGTGACCAGGTGGGTGGAGGGCCCGTCTACCTCAGCTTCGACATTGACGGTCTTGACCCTGCCTTCGCTCCGGGCACGGGTACCCCTGAGGTCGGCGGACTGACTATGCCTCAGGCCCTCGAGGTGATTAGGGGCTGCCGCGGCCTCGACCTCGTGGGCTGCGACCTCGTCGAGGTGGCTCCCATCTACGACACCAGCGGGATGACAAGCCTGGTCGGCGCCAACTTGGTCTACGAGATGCTCTGCGTCCTGCCAGGTGTCGAGTCCCGGGCCTAAACCACCGGCTGGTGGAAGCGCTGGATCTGGACCGCACCGCGGTCCGAACCTGCTGCCGTACTTCCTGATCCTTTTTGGGTGCTCAGCTGGCCTGGCCTCCATCATTGTCCTGTTGGCCGAACTCCGTGACCAGCTTGGATTCTCAGAAGCTGGCATCGGCCTTGCTATCGCCTCGGGCTTTGGCGCGGCGTTTGTAGCCAGCCTCGTCATGGCTCCTCATGCCGACAGAGGACGGGCGCCCCTGATGTTGCGGTCCGGTCTAGTTCTTGCCGTGGTAGCGATGGTTCTTCTCGCAATTGGTGATGACCTCTGGCATTACGTGTTGGGTCGGGCGGTATTCGGCTTTGCTCTCGGAACCGCGGGGCCAGCAGCACGACGCACCGTGATCGTGGCTGACCCTCTCAACCTGGGCCGAAATCTTGGTCGATTAGGTGCTTGGGACGTCGGAGGCTTTGTGGCAGGACCGGTAATCGCCGCTGGCCTCGCGGCCATCGGCGGGTTTCGCTTCACGTTCTGGGCAATGGCCTCTGCATTGGCCCTCCTGCTACCCGTGGCGTTTCGGGCTCAACCAGACGTAGCGACTCAGGATGAGAAGCGCCTCGGCCTGCGGGGGCTACTTCGGATCCGGCGCCTGATCGGCGCCTTCTTCGTGGTAGCGGCCTACTTCGTATTCATCGGAGCCTTCGAAGCCGTTTGGGTGCTGGAGTTGGACACGCGAGGTGCTTCACGGACCGTGTTGGGTGTTGCCCTCACTACCGGTGCCCTCCCTATTGCCCTTCTATCGCCTATCGGTGGCTCGCTGGCCCAGCGATATGGAGCCCGGCGGTGGGCGGTCGGGACTCTCGGGATAATCATGGTGATGGTCATCTTCTGGGGGATCGTGCCCGGAATTATCGGCCTGATCGCCCTGACCGTTGCCACCTCAGTCGTAGAAGGACTCGGGTTCCCGTCAACGCCAATGCTGGTGTCGGCCGCAGTGGCTGAGGATCGCCAAGCTTCGGCTCAGGGTCTAATGGTTGCCGTCGAGGTGGCGACGGGGGCCGTGGCCGCCTTGGTTACCTCCGCTGTCTACGCCGCCCACGGCGACACCGTGGCCTGGACAGCGACGGCCGTCACCATGGGACTCTTGCTTTCCATCGGTGCGATACTCACCCGACCCGATGACCGTCGACCCGTCCGGCCCGGTATTCCGACCGACCCGACCAGGAGGCCCTTCCGATGACCAGCGCCCTGTTCCACGCCTTTGCTCCAGCCGCCAAACCCGAAGCCGACTTCGTGAACATCGTCCGCGGCGAGGGTTCCCTCGTCTGGGACGACTCCGGGAAGGACTACGTCGATGGCCTGGGCAGCCTCTGGTACTGCCAGGTCGGGCATGGCCGGGCCGAGATCATCGACGCCGTCGCCGACCAGATGCGTCGGATTGAGGCTTACAACATCTTTGACCCGTTCACCAACGAACCGGCGGTCCGGGTGGCCGAGATGATCGTCGAGAGGTCCCCCCACCCGGATGGACGGGTGTTCCTTGGCTGTTCGGGGTCAGAGGCCGTGGACTCAGCGCTCAAGATCGCCCGCCAGTACCACCAGAAGCGGGGCGACGCTGATCGCCAGGTCGTGGTGCGCCGCACTAACGGATACCACGGCACCAACTTCGGCGGCACCAGCGCCCAGGGCATCGCCCCCAACCGGGAGGGTTGGGGCGACCTGGTCCCCCACTTCGTGGAGGTTCCCCACGACGACCTGGAGGCGGCAGCCACGCTCTTTGCCGAGCAGGGCGAGCGGATCGCCGCCGTAATTAGCGAACCGGTCCAGGGCGCCGGCGGCGTGCACCCGCCGCCCGCCGGATACCTGGAAGGCCTACGCCGCCTCTGCGATGACAACGGGGCGCTGCTCATCTTCGATGAGGTGATCTGTGGATTCGGTCGGACCGGAGAGTGGTTCGGAGCTCAGCACTACGGCGTCACACCGGACCTCATGACATTCGCCAAGGCCGTGACTTCCGGCTACCTACCGCTGTCGGGAGTGATCCTGTCGCGAGGCGTGTGCGAAGTGTTCGAAGAGCCGGGGTTCATCTTCCGGTCGGGCTACACGTACGCCGGTCACCAGGCCTCGTGCGCCGCAGGCATCGCCAACCTGCAACTCATGACCGACGAGGGCCTCGTGGAGAGGGCCAACCACGTCGGCGATCAGCTCCGCGGTGGGCTGGATGCCCTGGTTGCCGACGGCCTGATCGAGTCGTGGCGGGGCACGGGCGCCGTCTACGCCGCTGAGCTGGGCCGGGACGCCATCCCGGTGCGCAACGAGATCCTGGCCAACGGGGTGATCGTTCGGCCCATCGGTACCTGCTTGGCCATCTGCCCGCCGCTGGTCATCACCGACGACGAGGTGGGCCGCATCATCGACACCATGGCCGCCGCCCTGCGCTAACTGAGGAGACCGAGCGGTCCCCAGCGTGGGTCAGCCCGTACCCCAGGAGAAGGTCAGCTTTTCCATCTTTAGGACCGGTGAAACCTCGGTGGAAGCCACGCCGTCGATCTGAAGGATCCGGTCGTTGACGAGGGTGAGAAGGGCGTCGTTGTCCTCGCAGAGAACCTCAGCCAAGACATCGAAGCGGCCGGCGGTGATCAGCACGTACTCGGCCTCGACCAGGTCGGCCACCGCGGCAGCCACGGTCCGGACGTCGCCCGACACGGTGATGCCCACCATTGCCTGGGTGGAGAGTCCCAGGCTGAGAGGGTCAGTGACGGCCACCACCTGCATAACCCCTCGATCGATCAGGCGGTTGACTCGCTGGCGCACCGCTGCCTGCGACATCCCGACCCTGGGTCCCAACTCGGCATACGACATGCGGCCGTCGATCTGCAATGCGCTGATGATGGCCCGGTCGACGGTGTCCAGTTTGAACACCTCGCTCCGTTCCGAGCCGGCGGCTCCCGTCAACTTGTTCACATCCCCATCTCCGCCATGGCTTCGGTGAGCGCCTGCCGGAGCTTGGCGTTGATCTCCTCAAACTCGGCGGGTCCGGCGACCAGCGGTGGCGAAAGCTGAATCACCGGCTCACCACGGTCGTCGGCCCGGCAGATCAGGCCGATCTCCAGCAGGCGGTTGGACAGGAAGCCCCGCAATAGGCGCTCCCGTTCATCGTCGGTGAACGAGACCCGGCCATCGCGTTCTCGGACCAGTTCGATGCCGTAGAAGTACCCCGCCCCGCGGACATCGCCGACGATGGGCAGGTCAGCCAGGTCATCTATGGCGGACCGGAAGGCCGCCTCGTTGGCCTGGACGTGGTCCAGAATTCTCTCGTCAGCGAACACCTGCAGGTTGGCCAAGGCCACGGCGCAACTCACCGGATGTCCGGCGAACGTGATGCCGTGCAGGAAGGAGTCGCCGGTACCCACGAAGGGTTCGGCCACCCGGTCGCTGACCAGCATGGCCCCCAACGGCGAGTAACCGGAGGTGAGGCCCTTGGCCGACGTGATCATGTCCGGCTGGTAGCCGTAGCGCTCACAGCCGAACATGTGCCCGAGCCGTCCGTAGGCACAGATGACCTCGTCAGATACCAGGAGCACCCCATACCGGTCGCAGATCTCGCGTACCCGGGTGAAGTAGCCGGGGGGCGGCACAAAGCAGCCGCCGGCGTTCTGCACCGGCTCTAGGAACACGGCGGCCACCGTCTCGGGGCCCTCACGAAGGATGGCCTCCTCGATGGCATCGGCGGCGTGCAGACTGCAGTGCGGGTCGTCCTGGCAGGTCGGGCACCGGTAGTGGTTGGTCTCCGGCACCTTGACAGCCCCGGGGACCAGCGGTTCGAAGACCGTCTTGATGGACTCCAGCCCGGTGATGGACAGAGCCCCCATGGTGGTGCCGTGATAGGCGAGGTTGCGGCTGATGACCTTTACCCGGTCCGGCTGGCCGAGGAGTTTGAAGTACTGCCGGGCCAGCTTCCAGGCCGACTCGACGGCCTCCGAGCCGCCGGTAGTAAAGAACACGCGGTTGAGGTCGCCTGGGGCAAGTTCAGCCAGTTTCGCCGACAGCTCGATGGCCGTCGGATGGCCATAGGTCCAAATGGGGAAGTAACCCAGCTTGGCTGCCTGGTTGCCGGCCGCCCGAGCCAGTTCCGGGCGTCCGTGGCCTAGCTGGCTGACGAACAGGCCAGCCAGACCGTCGAGGTAGCGGTTGCCCTCGGTGTCCCAGACGTGACACCCCTGGCCCCGTTCGATCACCCGTGTGCCGTCGACGTCATTTTTCAGGACAGAGAAGTGTCCCCATAGGTGCTTCTCGGCCAACTCGGCCAGCCGCTGGTGATCGCTCATGGTCTGGGTTTCCGGTTCATGGCCCCGTACCGGGGCCGGTTGGGGGCGCCGATCGGCGACCCCAGATGGCCCACCCGGACGGGGGGCTGGAGATGCGATGCACCTCCGGCCCCCCGGCTGGGAGGAAAGGGTCAGGTCAGCTGCGTGCCCTACTCAGGGCGTCGGTGTACTCGATCTCGAAGTCACCGGTGTCCTCGATGAACTCGAGCAATGACATGTCCGTCGGGTAGATGATCGGGTTTTCGAGTACCTCGGGATCGATGTACTGCTCCGAAGCGGCATTTGGGCTGGCGTACCAGTTGTAGTTCGTCAACTGGGCTCCGTTCTCCGCATCGAGCAGGAAATTCATGAAGGTGAACGCCGTGCACGGATGTGGGGCGTCTGTGAGGACGGCCATGTTGTCCACCCAGATGGTGCCACCCTCGTCGGGCACGAAGTAGGTGTACTCGCTGTCGCCCTCTTCGAAGCCCCAGAGGAAGTTGCCGCTGTAACCATGGCCGACGACAGACTCGCCAGTGACGATCAGTTCGTCGTACTGGTCGGAGTCGAAGGCAGCCACACGGCTGACGGCGTCGGCGATGACCGCTTCGGCCTCGGCCAATTCGGACTCACTCGTGGAGTTGAGCGAATAGCCGAGGTACTTCAGCGCAGCACCCATGGTCTCGCGCGGGTCGTCGAGAATGGTGATCTTGCCGGAAAGGTCGAACTGCTCCGCAAGTTCTGCATCGAACAGCAGGCCCCACGTGTGCGGCACCTCACCAGTGATACCAATATCTACACCGACACCCGTGGTTCCCCACTGGTAGGCGGCGGTGTAGACCGCTCCCGGGTCATAGGGCGGATCGGCAAACGTGTCGGCGACATTGGGTTTGTTCGGCACCGCGGCCGCTGGGACCGGCAGGATCATCGATTCCGAGATGAGGATCGAGACCATGTAGTCGGATGGGATGATCATGTCGTAGCCCGAGCCGCCAGCCTCTACTCGGCCAAACATCTCCTCGTTCGACGGGTAGAAGTCCTCAGTGACCGTGACTCCGTACTGGTCCTGGAAGGCCGTGATCAGGTCGGGGTCCATGTACTCAGACCAGTTGTAGAAGTTCAGGTCGCCGTCGACCTCGTCGAGGCCGCACGCCACCTCATCTGCACCACTCGGAGCGGGAGCCCAGATGTCGACTGTGCCTGCGCCTATCCCCTCGATCAGGCGTTCGGCTTCGTCACGAACGCCGGCTGGTAGGACGAAGGCATCGTTGAACTCGATCACCAAACCGCCGTTGGCAAGGTTGACCTCAAACGCTTGGCCTCCGACAACACCACCGTCGCGAAGTCTCAACATCTCCTCGAGCGCAACCTCCCAGTGGTACACCTGCGAAGCAACGACCAGGTCCGGGGCCAGCGAGGTCTGGTTGGCCTGTGTGCCGAACCAAGGAATGTCGTTGTCCGCAGCCACACCGACCGCTCCAACGACCATCTGAGCGGTGCCGGTCAGGACGTCAGCGTTGTTTGACAAGTGTGCCTCGGCAGCTTCGGCCGCTAGAGCCACGTCACCAAACGAACCTGTGTAGGTGATGTTCACCTCAGCAGCTCCGCCAGCGAGAGCACCGGCCTCGAAGCCATTGATGTACGCAACAGCGTCGCCAGCCTCGATAGGCCCGACCACACCAATGACTCCTGTCTCGGTGAGAGTAGAAGCGATCCAACCGTTGACATAACCGCCTTCGTCGGCTGCAGGCGCATAGGCGAAGACATTGTCAAGACCCTGCGTGTCAGAGGCGGTCCCCCACGCGAACGTCACATCCGGGAAATCCGGAGCGATTTCCATCAGGGACGCGCCGTACTGGGTGCCATGGGCGATCACCACTTCAACTCCGTCCTCGGCATAGCCGCGAATCGCAGCTGCCGCATCCTCGATGATGAAGGTGCCGTCCGTGATCGACAAGTCGATGTCACGGCCCAGGGCCTTGACCGCATCGACCATGCTCTGGCTGAACGCCAGATCGTCAGACGCACTCGGAGCAACGATCGCCACCCTCAGCGGGCCAGCGTCATCTGCACTAGGCGCCGCGGTCGTCGGAGCCGCGGTCGTCGGAGCCGCGGTCGTCGGAGCGGGCGACTCTGCGTCCGATCCGCACCCGATGGCCACCATTCCGACCGCACTTAACAGTGCAATCATCCGTATCCACTTCTTCATTGGGTCTTCCTCCCCATTTTCCGGGTGCCCGACGTCTGCCGGGTCACTTCCCCTTCTGCGAGCTGGTCGCCCGCTCAAGGACCAGCGACGCGACGACCAGGGCCATCGACGCCGCAAGGATCACGACGGACACCGCGTTGACTAGGGGGCTGACCCCCTTGCGCAGCATCCCGAACACGTACACCGATACCGGGGTGGCACCCACACCCGACACGAAACTGGACACGACCACGTCGTCCAACGAGAGCGTTATGGCCAACAGGGCACCACCGAGCACACCCGGCATGATCTGTGGAAGTGTCACCCTTCGAAAAGCCCCCCACCTGCTGGCATACAGGTCAGCAGCAGCCTCCTCCATAGAGGAGTCAAGGTTGGCAAGTCGGGCTCGTACGACGACCGAGACGAACGAGATGTTGAACGCCACGTGTGATAACACCAACTTCTCAAGTCCGTCGGTCAGGTTGACTCCCGGGATCACGTTGAACCACTGAGCAGTTTCTCCAAAGAAGACCAGCAGCATCACGGCCATCGTGACGTCGGGGATGATGATCGGCAGATAGAGAACCGCATCGAAGGTCTTCTGTCCCCACCACCGGAACCGCTCGATGGACAGTGCTGCGAGTGTGCCGAGTACCACTGAGATGAGCGTCGAAGCGACGCAAACCTTGACCGAGATCCAGATGGACTCCTGGATGTTGTCGTGGTCGAGGAAGTCGCCATACCAGGACAGCGTGAGGCCAGTCCACTTGCCAACGATTGGGCTCTTGTTGAACGAGTAGGCGGCTAGCACAACAATCGGCGCGTAGAAGAAGAGGTAGACAACTAGGGAATGCGTCCGCAACAACCACCTGCTGGCCCCCATCGGCTCAGCTGTCGACCTAGCGGCGCCCTTGCCCATCAGCAGGCCCCTTGCCGAGGTGCGGTCGTCGGGGTATTCACAGGTTCCTCCCACCTTGGCGGAAGTAGACGAGCGTGCCGATGAGCATGACGGCCAGCACGACCACCGAGAGCGACGCCCCCAGCGGACCATTGCGGGCATCCATGAACTGGTCGACGATGTAGCTGCCCATCAGCCCCTTCTTGTTGCCGCCGAGTATGGCCGGCGTGACGAAGGCACCAAACGAGGGCACGAAGACGAGGATCGAGCCGGCGATGACGCCTGGCCTCGAAAGCGGCCAGACGACCCGCCGGAAGGACTCCCAGCCACTGGCATAGAGGTCCCGCGCACCCTCGACGAGACTCCAGTCAATTCGTTCTATGGACGCGTACAGCGGAAGCACCATGAAGGGTAGGTAGCCGTATACGAGGCCGAGAATCACGGCCTTGCTCGTGAACAGAATGCGGCCGTCACCGAGGCCCATACCCGACGCCATCTGCGTAAACAGGCCATCACTGTCCAGCAGTAACCGCCAGGCATAGGTCCGGATCAAGAAATTGGACCAGAACGGGATCATGATGCCGACGAGCATCAGATTCCGGGTGGTCGGACGACGTGTCGAGATGAAGTAGGCCAGCGGGTACGCCAGCGCCAGGCAGATAACCGTGGTGATGATGGCGAACCAGAGGGATCGGAACGCCACGGCGCGAACGACCTCCTCGCTGAGGCGCCGGTAGGCCTCCAGATTCCAGTTGTTGAGTTCCGTTCGGCCGGTCCTGGTGCGGGTGGCGAAGGAATAGGCAATGACGACCCCAAGCGGGATAACGAAGAAGACCAGTAGGTAGATGATTGACGGCAGCCCAAGCAGGAAGCCTCGGCGGGACTCCGCTCGTTCGGCCTGGCGTTCGAGGCCCGGAGTCGTCACCGCAGCCATCACCCAATCACCACCGAGGTGTGGTCGGGGTCGAACGAGACCGTTACATCGTCGCCGGGGCTTCTCCGGTCACCAGCCAGGCTCGCCGGGCACCGGATCTCGAGGTGCATCCAATCGACGGAGACCGAATAGGTGACAGCATTACCTAGGTACACAGCCGAGTCGACGACGCCGTCGAGCCGATGGCTGCCCTCCGGGGCCTGGCCTCGACCGTGCACGGTGAGGCGCTCGGGCCGCACCGTGACCGCAATGGCTGTTCCCTCAGGGTGGCTGGTCGGCACGCGGAGTCGGTCACCGTTGGTAAGCACTACCTCGTCGCCGCTAGCCACCGTGGCCTCGAGAAAGTTGGTGCGGCCGATGAAGTCCGCGACAAAGCGCGTGATGGGTCGCTCGTAGATGGCCTCCGGCGTGTCGATCTGAAGGAGTCGGCCCTCGTGCATGACCCCGATACGGTCGCTCATGGTGACCGCCTCCTCCTGGTCATGTGTGACGTAGATGAAGGTGATACCAACCTCGCGCTGCAAGTTCTTCAGCTCGGTCTGCATCTGCTGGCGGAGTTTGAGGTCGAGGGCGCCGAGCGGTTCGTCGAGGAGGAGCACCTCGGGTCGGTTGACCAGCGCTCGGGCAAGGGCAACCCGCTGTTGCTGCCCGCCGGAGAGTTGGTTGGGTTTGCGCTGTTCCATCCCGTCCATCTCGACGAGGCTGACCGCCCAGTCGATCAGGTCGGATCGTTCGTCCTTGTCGACCTTGCGCATCTCGAGGCCGAATCCGATGTTTGTCCGAACATCCATGTGTGGGAAGAGGGCGTAACTCTGAAACACGGTGTTGACGGGACGCTTGTTGGGCGGACGTAAACCCATCTCCTCGCCGTGGATGCTCAGGGAGCCCTGACTGGGCAGTTCGAGGCCGGCGATCATGCGCAGGGTGGTCGTCTTGCCGCAGCCCGAGGGACCGAGGAGGGAGAAGAACTCTCCGTCCGCGACGGTTAGGTCAATGTCATCAACGGCGACGACATCGCCGAAGCGCTTGGTGACGCCCTGGAGTTCAACCGCGATGGTCGTTTCCCTCATGATGGAGAGGTCCCCTCCCTTGCTGATACCTCGCCTGCCTACTGGCTTCCGGCACCGTAGAGATTCCGTTGTCGAAGCACAAGATTTCAACGAAATCCGTCTTGTGGCACATCGCGGCCAACCAATCCTGTGGTCGCCAGACACCCCTTTGACCGGAATCCCCCCAACACATCCAGATCCGGTGCTCTCAAGGCCTTGGTGGTTAACTCAGGCACGCTTCAACAAATGTTGTAGACATTGGCAGCCCAGTCGAACCGTAGCCAGAGGAGAGTAGGCGCGGGTGCTTAAGAGTCTCATTGGCGCGCTGGTTCCACTCCTGGCTGCGGTAGTCGCCTTGGCCTTTGGGGCGACCATGCTCCTAGCGCTCGGAGCCAGTCCAGTTGAGGGTTTCAGCGCGATGTTTGACGGGGCATTCGGAAGCGGCTCTCGTATCGCTGCAACGGCAGTCAAGGCCACCCCGCTGATTCTGGTGGGCGCAGGTATCACGATCGCCTTCCGGGCAAATGTGATCAACATCGGTGGAGAGAGTCAGATCATCGCCGGGGCGCTTCTCTCCACCGTCGTCGCGCTGAGCTTTCCGGATTTGCCCACCATTCTCCTTGTGCCGGCGGTTCTCTTGGCAGGCCTGGTCGGAGGCGGAATATTGGGGGCCATCCCCGGAGCGCTCAAGGCCTACGCCTCCGTAAACGAAATCCTGAGCACGATCATGCTCAATCTTGTGATGGTCCAGTTCATGAACTACCTCCTGCGGGGCCCACTGATTGACCCCTACGAGATGGAGGCGGGAACCCGTATTCCCCAAACCCAACGGCTTTCCGACAACGCAATGCTTCCTAATCTGATCGACGGCACGAGGCTCCACCTCGGAGTCCCCGTGGCGATCTTGGCCGCAGTAGGTGCGTACCTGCTCCTCTGGAGAACCCCGACAGGATTTCGTCTAAGAGCCGTCGGCCATTCCGCCGATGCCGCACGGGCATCCGGGATGAACGTCAAACGGAACATCACCCTCGCCCTCGCATTGTCGGGCTCGCTGGCAGGAATAGCAGGCGCCATCCTCGTCTTCGGCAGCGAGGGCCAACGAATGGTTACCGACGGATCCGCTGCCGGCTTCACCGGAAGTGCAGGTTTCAACGGGATAGTGGCTGCACTGTTCGGAGGGCTGCACCCAATCTGGACCATTCCATCCGCCATGTTGTTCGGTGCTCTCCTGACCGGCGCCACCCAACTCCAGCGCGTGCTCCAAGTGCCAGCAGCCCTCGCCGTCGCACTCAACGGAATCATCGTGATCTTCGTTGTCAGCAGCACCCCCGTACGCGGTTGGATCCAGAGGTCACTCTCTGAAGCCGGGCTGTTCAACAGGCGCAACGACACCGAGACAGAGAACCCCAGGCACTCGCGTTCGGAGCCAGGTGGGCTATCAGACATGCCTGACCCATCCGAGGAGAGTGGAAATGTCTGACTTCTTCACCCTCAGTGTCCTCGTAGCCACTGCCGCCTCGGGGATCCGCTTGGCTACGCCGTATCTACTCGCTTCGCTCGGTGAAACGGTGGGCCAACGAAGCGGAGTCCTCAACCTGGGGGTGGACGGCGTGATGCTCCTAAGCGCCTTCTTCTCGTACTGGGTCGTGCTCAAGACAGGAAACCTGTGGCTGGCAGTTCTGGTAGGCGTGGCCGTTGGGCTAGTGATGGGGCTCCTCTACGGCTTCATCACCGTGGTCTTGAACGCGACACAAGGCATTAGCGGCATCGGCATCTACATCTTCGGTTTGGGACTCAGCGACCTGCTCTTCCGGCGTCAGGTCGGTACGCCAAAGCCGGTCCGGCGCCTACCGGATGTCGACATTCCTGTGTTGTCTGACATACCCCACCTGGGACCCGCTCTGTTCCAAAGAAACCTCTTGACCTATCTGGCATTCCTGCTGATACCCACCACCGTGTTCCTGCTGGGAAGGACCACGTTCGGCCTAAACATCCGGTCGGTCGGTGAGAACCCCAGTGCGGCAGACAGCCTCGGTGTTTCCGTCAGGCGAACCCGTTTCGTAGCAATACTCATAGCCAATTCGATGGCTGGACTCGCGGGTGCGGCCCTGGTACTCCAACTGGGCATCTTTCAACCAAACCTCACCCAGGGAATGGGCTTCATCGCCGTGGCCCTCGTGTACTTCGGTGCCTGGCGCCCAATCGGCGTGATGTGTGGTGCTCTTCTCTACGGGTTGGTCAACGCCACGGTCCTTCAATGGAAGGCGCTCGGGATCATCCCCGTCAACGGTTCGGACCTAGCGGCCATGGCGCCTGCTGTATTGACCATCCTCGCCCTCGTTGTTCTGGCTCGTCGTGTAAGTGCGCCAGCCGCACTCACACGGCCGTTCTCAAGGCATTGATCGAAGGCTCTGAAAGGCAAACCGGCACCATGAGATCAGAGCAGAGACTCCTGGAGATGAACGGAATCACGAAGGCGTTTCCGGGGGTCGTAGCCAACGACAGCATTGATTTCGATGTCCGCTACGGGGAAGTCCACACGCTGCTCGGAGAGAACGGTGCCGGGAAGAGCACTCTGGTCAAGATTCTGTTCGGCCTATACCAGAGCGACGAGGGAAGTATCCGACTTCGCAACGACCCAATGGAGATCACGGCTCCCGCGGAAGCAATCTCAGCACGGATCGGCATGATCCATCAGCACTTCATGTTGGTGCCCACCTTGACGGTTGCAGAGAATGTTGCCCTCGGGACAGCCTCTACCCGTCGGCCCTTCACCGACCTAGATCTGGTGTCAGAACGCGTTGCCGAGATCTCCAGACAGCACGGCCTGGCTGTCGATCCATCGGTCGAGGTACGGCGATTGGCCGTTGGTGAGCGTCAGCGGGTTGAGATCGTCAAGGCCCTCTATAGGGATGTAGAACTGCTGGTCCTTGACGAGCCAACTGCGGTCTTGACCCCCGGGGAGGTCGATGATCTCTTCGTAATCCTTCGTCGGATGGCGGACAGCGGGCACGGCCTGATCTTCATCTCGCACAAACTCCGCGAGGTGATGAGCCTCAGCGACAGGATCACCGTCCTCCGGAACGGTCGAGTTGTCCAAACCATCACTCCGGCTGAGACCAGCACGGAGGAGTTGGCGCAGATGATGGTCGGCAGATCCGTGAACCTGGCTCCCGACAAACCCAAGCGGGAACCCGGTGGAGTTCGCCTGGAGGTGCAGGGCCTGACTGTCCAAGGTGACCGTGAAGAAATCTCCGTGCGCCAAGTCGATCTTCTGGTGCGATCCGGTGAGATTCTGGGAGTCGCCGGTGTATCGGGCAACGGACAGCGCGAACTCGCGGAGGCGATAGCAGGCCTGCGCAGTGTTGAAGCCGGTGGCGTCGTCCGCTTAGACGGAATCGACGTCACAGACAGGGACGTCCGTGCTCGACGGGACCAAGGCCTTGGCTACATCTCCGAGGAACGCATGAAGGACGGTGCAATAGCCGAGTTCACCGTCGGAGAAAATCTGTTACTCGTAGAACACGGATCCAAGAAGTTCACGCGACGAGGCATGCTCGCCTTCGGTGCGATCAACAAGCACTGTGAGAAGTTGGTCGAAGACTTTGGCGTTAAGACGCCAAGCGTCGAAACTCCGACATCCAGTCTCTCGGGCGGAAATATCCAGAAGGTGATTCTGGCTCGTGAACTTTCTGCGAAGCCGAAGGTCTTGCTGGCATGCCAACCGACCCGTGGGGTCGACATCGGTGCAACCGAGTACATCCACAACCTTTTGATCGAACAACGAGACCTAGGAACAGCAACGCTCCTGATTTCCGAGGACCTCGATGAGGTTCTGGGTCTAGCTGATCGAATCGCAGTGATGTACGAGGGCAGGATCGTGGGAATCGTGCCAGTTGAGGAAGCCCGTCGGAATCAAATAGGACTCATGATGGCTGGAGTTCCAGAGCAAGAGGCTCGGAACAGCCCTTGAGGAGACTGTGGTCAAAGTTGGCTCACATCTCCGTGTGGGAGAAACGGCCAGCAGGGTGACCCCCGCGCACCCCCCGATAGACGGAGCCGTGGAGGGCTCCCCATGATGACGGATCCGCTCGTCGACCGGGCCCTGGCCGAAGCCCGACCGGTGGTGTTCTGGCTAGACCAACCGGAACATCCCGAACCGGCGCCGCCTCTGTCCGCCGATCTCGAGACTGACCTCGTAGTTGTAGGTGGGGGCTTCACCGGGCTCTGGACGGCGGTGACGGCGGCTGAAGCCGACCCCGGCCGTTCGATCGTGGTGCTCGAGGCCGACACAGTCGCATTCGGCGCGTCAGGGCGCAACGGCGGCTTCTGTGATGCCTCACTCACCCATGGCCTCGAGAACGGAATCGGCCACTGGCCCGACGAGATTGACACACTCATCCGCCTCGGCAACGAGAACCTGCACGGCCTGCTAGATGTCGTGGCCCGCCACAGCATCGACTGCTCACCAGAACCGGCTGGTGCCCTGGACGTGGCTGTCGCCCCCTGGCAGACCGAGTCCCTGGCAAAGAGCGCCGTTGTCCATCAAGCACACGGCCGGCACGTGACCCTGCTGGACGCGGCAGCTACACGAGCCGAAGTCGACTCGCCGACTTACCTGGGCGGGCTCTGGCACCACGACGGCGTGGTGATGTTGGATCCAGCGAGGCTGGCCTGGGGGCTACTACGGGTCGCCAAAGCCCTAGGGGTCAGATTTTTCGAAAACACGCCAGCGCGGTCGATCGAAGCGGTCCAAGGGGCCGAAAGCACGACCGTCAGGATCCGGACCGACGGAGGATCGGTAGGCGCCAGAAATGCCGTCGTGGCAACCAACGCCTTCCGGCCCCAGGTTCGACGCATCCGGCGCTTCGTCGTACCGGTGTACGACCACGTCCTGGTGACCGAACCTCTTACTGGCAACCGACTGGCCACCATCGGCTGGTCCAACCGCCAAGGCCTCTCGGACGCGGGCAACCAGTTCCACTACTACCGACTCACACCTGACGACCGGATCCTGTGGGGCGGTTGGGACGCCCTCTACCACTTCGGCAACCGGGTCGACCCAACCGTCGAGCACAGCCCGAGCACCTCCCGGCTGCTTGCCACCCACTTCTTCGAGACGTTCCCCCAACTCGAGGGGGTGGCCTTCACACACCGGTGGAGCGGTCCCATCGGCACCACCAGCCGGTTTACCTGTGCCTGGGGAACCTCGCATCGCGGGAGGGTGGCCTGGTCGGCCGGCTACACCGGCCTCGGCGTGGGGGCCAGCCGATTCGGCGCCCGGGTTGCACTGGACCTGGTCGACGGCCAGGAAACCGAGCGGACCGGTCTCGAGATGGTACGGATGTCGCCGTTCCCGTTCCCTCCCGAACCTCTGCGCTGGCCGGCCATCCAACTCACCCGCCGGGCCATACAGCGATCCGACCGGCGGGGCGGGCGCCGTGGCCCCTGGCTGACCATGCTGGATAGGTTCGGAATCGGCTTCGACAGTTAACCGGGCCTAGGTTTCTTACCGTGGATCCGATACAGGACGGCCAAACTGCAGACAGCCAAGAGGATCCCCGATACCGCCTGGTGTCGTTCTGGCACGACTCCTACCCAGGTTCGTTCGCTCCCCGCCCGGCACTGCCCGGCGACCGAGAGGCCGACGTCGCCATCGTCGGCGCGGGCTACACCGGCCTCTGGACCGCCTACCACCTGCTCCGCTTAGATCCGTCGATACGCGTGGTGGTCCTGGAGCGGAAGGTAGCCGGCTACGGCGCCTCGGGACGCAACGGTGGATGGGCCCTCGGCGAGTACAGCATCAGCCCCATGGACTGGGCCGCCCGATCCACCCCTGAGGATGCGGTTCGCCAGATGCGGGGCCTTTACGACGCTGTCGACGACATCGGCCGGGTGGCCGACGCCGAGGGCATCGACTGTCACTACGCCCCGGGCGGCTGGATCGACCTGGCCCGCAGCCCGGTTCAGGCTGACCGGATCACCGCCGGGGTCCGAGCCCGCCATGCCGTAGGCCTCACCGA
>JAKURV010000006.1 GCA_022452035.1 Acidimicrobiales bacterium
CGGTACCGCCGGCTGTGGACCGGACACCTCCGACAAGGAGAGCGGAGACCAAGCCAGTGCCGAGTATTAATCCGGCCAGCAGACGCAAGCCGCCTTCCGGACCGGCTGAGTCGATACGCGCCTCGAGGACGACGGCGGCCGTTGCCGCGCCGAGGGCATAAGCCGCGGTGACCAAACCCAGAGCCCAGCCCCGCCGGTCAGGTGTCGCCTCAGCTGACCGCTGAAGGGCGAAGGCGTAGCCCAGCCCATTGGCGCCCCCGAAGACGATTCCGTAGCCGACGACCAGGCCAGTGAAAGACGACGCTTCGGCAGCCAGCAGGAGGCCGCCGGCCGCACCGACAGCAGCAATCGTGGCAACGAGCGCTCCGGGGAGGTGCCGAAACAGGGGGTGCCCGACTAGGACGACCACAGTGAGGCAGGCCAGGGCCACTGAGTAAACGGCGCTCATTGCCCCCCGGCCCACGTCGAGGTTGGTTTCGAGTGGCATCACGAACAGGCTCCAGGCGTGGATGGTGCCAAGGGCTCCGCTGAGGAACACGCAACCGGTCAGCGGGCGGACTCCGGAGGGCACGGGGGGAACGCTAACGGGAGTCCAGACCGGAGCCGGGAGCCTGTTCTGGCCGCCAGTCAGCAGTATGTGGTGAGATGGCCACACGGCGGTGACCTCCGCCGAACACGGCGGAAGGGGAATGAACGATGCCGCACTACCTGATTCAAGGTTCTTATACAGCAGATGGCGCCCAGGGCCTTCTGGCCGAGGGGGGAACCGCCCGTATTACCGAGGCCACCGGGCTGATCGAGGCCCTCGGTGGCACGTTGGAATGTCTCTACTTCATCTGGGGAAGCGACGACATCATTGGGGTAACCGAGATGCCCGACGACGCCTCGGCAGCCGCCGCAAGCCTGGCCGTGTCAGCCAGCGGCAAGGTGGGAGTTCGAATCACGCCCCTTATTTCCCCGAGCGAGATCGACGCCGCAGCCGACAAGGCAGGAGAGTTGTCTTACCGACCCCCGGGGGGCTGAACCGCCGAGTGTGAGTTGCGGTTAGTCAGCGCCAGCTGGGTCACCAGGAAAGGATCCGGGTCGGCTCGTCCGGGCAATCGAACAGAGACTGGCTCAGGGAGCGAGGCGGTTTCGGTTGACTTCTAGGCGCAGGACATCTGGACGGCCGTAGTGGCCGACAGGGTCGAAATTCTGTCGGTGGCGACGGACGTCAGCCAGGTCCAGGTCGGCCCACACGATGCCCTGCTCGTCGTGGACCGGTTCAACAATCCATTCTCCATCCGGACCGGCAATGCAAGTCCCGCCGTTGTGGTACCGCTCACCATCCGGCAACTGGTCCTTTAGTGGGAAATCGTCCGGCAGGTCCTCTGAGCAATAGGGGGCTCCGACGCTGACCACGAACAGCCTTCCCTCGCGGGCGATGAAGCGGGTGATGTCCCGGGTCAGGCCGACCGAACCAGGCCAGGCCGCAACGTGAACCTCTGAGCCGGCGCCGTACATGGCCGTCCGGGCGAGCGGCATCCAGTTCTCCCAGCAGTTGAGGCCGGTGATCGTGGCGCCCCGATGCCGATGGGCTACAAGGCCAGCGCCATCACCGTCGGCCCACACCAGTCGCTCACCGTAGGTGGGCTTGAGCTTTCGGTGGACCCCAACCACCCCCTCGACAGGGTCGATGGCCACCAGCGAGCAGTAGACAGATCCCCCCGACATCGAACGCTCCACTATGCCCACGTAGGCAAACGCATCGGCCTCCCGGACGGCTTCGACCACGGTGGCGAACTCGGGGCCGTTCACCTCCACTGCTTGGTCTACATAGCGGGCGTAGGCCTCCTGCTGGTCTGGGTCCTCCCAGGCCGAAGCATTCGTCCGATCAACCCAGACCGGGTAGCCGGGAACGAAGACCTCCGGGAAGGCCACCAGGTCGGCGTTTCCAGCGCCGGCCTCGGCGATCCGGTCTACGACCAGCCCGATAGAGGCCGACCGGTCAAGGAAGGCAGGTGAGACCTGGACAGCAGCGACACGCACAAGCCCAGTCTGCGGCAGGAGGCACCGTCGAGGCCTTGTCGGGCCTACCGGGACTCGACAAATTCCCGATTGGGGGAACTGAACTCCATGACGTCATCGGCAATGGTTTCTCGGCGAATCATCTTCACGTCCCGGCTGTAGTCCTGGGTGTGTAGCCACGGGGCGCGGTCTCCCTGACGAGGGAGGAGGTGCAAGGTGCGTTTCATGTACCCGGCTGGGAAGCCGTCGATCCAGGGACGTTGCGGCATGTCAAGGTCCGAGGGGCGTAGACGAGGCGTGCAGGTGGTAGCTCCCACGTCGGCCATATGGCTTAGTAGCCGACAGACGTACTCCGCCGTTAGGTCAGCCTTCAGGGTCCACGAGGCGTTGACATACCCGAAAGTAGACACGAGGTTCGGAACGTCCGAGTAGGCGAGCCCCTTGTAGGTCCAAGAGCGGGCGAAATCGACCGGTTCGCCGTCGACTTCGAAGCCGATCTCGCCCAGGGTGACCAAGTTCAGACCAGTGGCCGTCACGATGACGTCGGCCTCCAACTCGGCGCCGGACCGCAGCCGGATGCCCGCCTCGGTGAACGTGTCGATGTGGTCAGTGACCACAGAGGCACTTCCCGACCGGATGGACCCGAACAGGTCCCCGTCCGGGAGGAGGCACAGACGTTGATCCCACGGGTTGTACGACGGGGTGAAGTGGGTGGCTACGTCGTAGTCGGGGCCAAGACCCTGTCGGACACCACCAAGCAAGAGGCGCTTGACCTTGTCGGGATCGGTCCGGGTCTTCCGGTAGACGAGGCCCTGTCGGAAGACGTTCTTGCGTCTGGTCAGAGCGTAGGCCCACTTCTCGGGGAGGATCCGCCGTAACCGGTTGGCGAAGAGGTCGTGCGACGGACGGGCCACCACGTAGGTGGGGGAGCGCTGCAGCATCGTGACGTGGGCCGCCCGTTCGGCCATGGCCGGCACGAGGGTCATGGCCGTTGCCCCGGACCCAATGACCAGGACACGCTTGCCCGCGTAGTCGAGGTCCTCGGGCCAGGCCTGGGGGTGCACAATCTCCCCGCCGAACCGGTCTCGACCCGGGAATGTTGGAAGGTGACCCTCGCGGTAGCTGTAGTAGCCGGAGCACATGAACAGAAATCCACAAGTCAGCGTTGTGGTCTCGCCGGTGGCGGCAAGTGTGGCGGTGACCGTCCAACGAGCCGAGTCGCTCGACCACTCGGCCCGTGATACGAGATGGCCGAAACGGATGTGACGCTCCAGGTCGTGCTCGGCCACGGTCTCGCGGAGGTAATCCATGATGGCCGGGCCACCGGCGATCGACCGGGCGTCCTTCCAGGGCTTGAAGCTGAAGCCGAGGGTGTGCATATCAGAGTCCGATCGGACCCCGGGATAGCGGAACAAGTCCCATGTTCCACCAATGTCGCCGCGCCCCTCCAAGATGGTGAACGACGCCCACGGGCACTTGTTTTGAAGGTGGTAGCCGGCGCCGATTCCAGAGATCCCAGCGCCGACGACCAAAACGTCGACGTGCTCGGGGCTGGCGGAGACCGGGCTGGACATCGCTGGGACCCTAGGGACGAGCAGCGAAGGGGGCCAATCCCCGGTACCGGGCCGTCATGGCGACCGGGTCGATATGGCGAGATTCCCACGGGCCTCGGCTCCGTCAGCTACCGGTAGTGGCTCGTAGGCTCGCCAGGAATGGACCGCCGGACCACGACGCTCCCCCCGGAGCTCCGCCTAACCCACCTCCGCCAACTTGAGGCCGAGGGCATCCACATCCTCCGCGAGGTAGTGGCCCAGTTTGAGCGGCCAGTGATGCTCTACTCCATCGGCAAGGACTCGTCGGTCCTGCTGCACCTAGCCCGCAAGGCGTTCTACCCCGGCCGGATCCCGTTCCCGCTCCTCCACGTCGACACCACGTGGAAGTTCCAGGAGATGATCGCTTTCCGGGACCGCATGGCCGACGAGCTCGGCTTCGACCTGGTGGTCCACTCCAACCCTGAAGGGGTGGAGCAGGGGATCAACCCGTTCGACCACGGCTCGAAGAACTACACCGACATCATGAAAACCCAGGCCCTCCGACAGGCCTTAGACGCCGGCAGATACGACGCCGCATTCGGCGGGGCCCGCCGGGACGAGGAGAGGTCCCGGGCCAAGGAGCGGGTCTTCAGCTTTCGGGACCGCAACCACCGCTGGGACCCGAAAAACCAACGACCCGAACTCTGGAACCTCTACAACGGCCGGGTCGACCGCGGTGAGAGCATCCGAGTCTTTCCGATCAGCAACTGGACTGAACTCGACGTGTGGCAGTACATCCACCTCGAGGAGATCCCCATTGTCCCGCTGTACCGAGCAGCTATCCGACCAGTCGTAGAGCGGAACGGGACCCTGATCATGGTCGACGATGACCGCTTCCGATTCGCCGATGGCGAGGAGTTCCAAAAGAGGTCTGTGCGGTTTCGGACCTTGGGTTGCTACCCGCTGTCCGGGGCGGTCGAGTCAACAGCTACCACGTTGCCCGAGATCATCCAGGAGATGCTTCTGGCCACCCGATCGGAACGCGAGGGGCGAGTCATCGACCACGACCAGGTCGGGTCGATGGAGGAGAAGAAGCGCGAGGGGTACTTCTGATGCCTTACGACTCGGACCTCATCACCACCGACATCGACGCCTACCTGGCCGAACATGAGAACAAGGGCCTACTACGCCTTCTGACCTGTGGAAGTGTCGACGACGGCAAGTCGACCCTCATCGGTCGCCTGCTGCACGATTCCCAGTTGATCTACGAAGACCAGATGGCGGACCTGGAGGCCGACTCGGCAACTATGGGATCAGCCGGTGAACGTGTCGACCTGGCGTTGCTGATGGACGGCCTAAAGGCCGAGCGGGAGCAAGGCATCACCATCGACGTCGCCTACCGGTACTTCTCTACGTCACGTCGAAAGTTCATCATTGCCGATACCCCTGGCCACGAGCAGTACACGCGAAACATGGTCACCGGAGCGTCGACTTGCGAGCTGGCGGTGGTCCTCGTCGACGCCCGGCACGGCGTAGTCGAACAGACCCGCCGGCACAGCTTCATTGTCAGCCTGCTGGGCATCAGAGACGTGGTGGTGGCCGTCAACAAGATGGACCTGGTGGGCTGGTCGGAGGAGGCCTTCGACGACATCCGGAACTGCTATCAGAAACTTGCCGCCGACCTCGATCTAGCCGACCCGTACTTCCTGCCCATGTCGGCCCTGCTGGGCGACAACGTGGTCGACACCGGGCACAACCTCAACTGGTTCGACGGGCCTCCCCTAATGCAGTACTTGGAAACCGTTGACGTCGCCACCGGCGTGGACCTGAACCACCTACGCCTGCCCGTCCAGATGGTGCTGCGTCCCGACCAGGACTTCCGCGGTTTCGCAGGGACCGTAGCCTCCGGGGTGCTGCGCCCGGGCGACGAGGTGGTGGCGTTGCCGTCAGGTACGCGGTCCACAGTGGAGCGAATTGTCACCTTCGACGGCGACCTCGAGGTGGCCGGTCCGGGACGGGCCGTGACGGTGACCCTGGCCGACGAGATCGACGTCAGCCGCGGCGACCTCTTAGTGGGCGGCGACGATTCACCCAACCGAGCACACGAGGTCGACGCCACCATTGTGTGGATGGACACCGAGCCAATGGAACCCGGCCGGCAGTACCTTCTGCGGTCGGCCACCGGTCAGAGCAATGCGTCGGTGACCTCCATCCGTCACCGGGTCGACGTCAATACGCTGGCCGAGCGGCCGGCAGCGGCCCTGGGGCTTAATGACATTGCCCGGTGCGCGATCAGTACCGACCGAGAGCTCCTGTTCGACCCGTATGACACGAATCGACGGACAGGATCGTTCGTACTAGTGGACCGGCTGTCCAATGCCACGGTGGGTGCCGGAATGGTCATTGAGGCCTCCTCCGGATGGGATCGGCAACCCGACGCTGGTCTTGTCCGACACGCATCGGAGATCTCCTCGGACGAGCGGTCGGCTCGCTTCGGCCAGCACCCCTGCACCGTCTTGCTGACAGGGCTCACAGCGGCTGGGAAGTCGACCATTGCCACCAGCCTGGAACGGCGACTCTTCGACCAGGGGAGGGCCACTATCCGTCTGGACGGCGAAAACGTACGCCTCGGCATCAGCCGGGATCTCGGGTTCAGCGCACAAGAACGCTCTGAGAACCTTCGCCGGGTGGCCGAGGTGGCCCGCCTGGTCAACAACCAGGGCCTCATCGCTGTGGCGGCTCTCGTTGCACCTAAGGAGGACATCCGGGCCCGGGCCCGGAACCTGATCGGGTCTGACCGGTTCGTTGAAGTGTTCGTGGATACCCCACTGGAGGTCTGTCGGGAACGCGACCCCCATGGCCTGTACGAGGCTGCCGAGAGAGGCGAGATCCCGCAGTTCCCCGGTGTATCGGCCACCTACGACCAGCCGACCGACATGGACCTTCGAGTCGATACCACGACCCAGAGCGTGGACGACTGCGTGGACGCCATCCTGAGCCTGCTAAACGAACGGGGGTTTCTCCGTGGATGAGCCGACAGCGACCAACATTGTCCGAGCCGAGGGGCTTGTGGGCCCCGTCGAGCGGTTTGCCGTCCTCGGCCAGGATGGCCACACGGTCTGGTTTACCGGGTTGTCCGGCTCAGGCAAGTCCACCCTGGCCTTCGCCCTGGAGGAGGCCCTCCTGACACGGGCAAGAGCGGCCTACGTTCTAGATGGCGACAATGTGCGCTTCGGGCTAAACCGTGACCTCGGCTTCTCGCCGGAGGACCGAACGGAGAATGTGCGGCGGATCGGCGAGGTTTGCCGGCTGTTCCAGGACGCCGGACTTATTGTTCTCACGGCATTCATCTCCCCCTACCGAGCCGACCGGAGCGCCGTCCGGGACCTCCACCCCGAAGGCGCCTTCACCGAGGTGTTCGTGGACACCCCACTGGAGGTGTGTGAGGAACGGGACGTCAAGGGCCTGTACGCCCGGGCCCGGGCCGGCGACATCACAGAGTTCAGTGGAATCTCGGCCCCCTACGAGCCGCCGGTCGACCCTGATGTCCGGATCGACACGTCCCGTCCGCTGGAGGAATGCGTGGCCATCCTCCTCGACCGCCTGACCTAAGCCCGGCGAGGTTCGTGTTGATCGAGCAGATCGTCTCGCAGGAGCCGGTCCCGCTCGCCCACCGGCTCGCCGTCGGCTAGACCATCGAAGGACCGGCTACCACCGGCCGTTCTGGAAGGACACCGAGGACCGTGACCGACCCGCTGCTGGAGCCGTTCGACCTGGGTGGCCTGCGGCTGCGCAACCGGGTGTTCTCCAGCAGCCACTCGCCCGGTTACAACGTCGACGGTACGCCCAGCGACCGGTACGTCCGATACCACGAGGAGAAAGCAAAGGGTGGTATCGGCCTGACAATGATCGGCGGGTCGTCGAACGTGTCACGTGATTCGGCGTCGCTCTGGGGTCAACTGGACTTCGGATCGGAATCCATCGTGGCGCCCCTGGCTGACATGGTGGACCGGATCCACGGGCACGGCACAGCAATCATGTGCCAACTCACCCACATGGGACGGCGCAACGTTTCCAACGACGGCGACTGGCTACCGACCATTGCTCCGTCACCGATCCGGGAGCCCATGCACCGCTTCTGGCCCAAGGAGATGGAGCGCTCCGATATTCGGCGGGTGGTGACCGACTTCGCCTCAGCCGCCCGGCGTGCCGGTGAAGCGGGCCTAGACGGGATTGAGTTGCTGGCCACCAGCCACCTACTGGACCAGTTCTGGACACCGTTGGTGAACCGGCGCACCGACGAGTACGGCGGCAGCATGGCCAACCGGCTTCGGTTTACCTTCGAGGTTCTGGAGGCCGTCCGGGCGTCGGTAGGGGACCGTTTGCTGGTTGGTTTACGGATGATCGGCGACGAGGACCTGGTGGGAGGCCTAGATCGGGACGACTGCTGTGAGATAGCAGTCAGCCTGGCCACATCGGGCCTCCTGGACTTCCTGAACGTGGCCGGGCCGGCCCTTTCCACCGAAGCCGGACTGGCCAGGGCCATACCGCCGGCCGGTACGCCACTCATGCCTTACCTGCCGGTGGCGACTGCCATCAGAGAGGCCGTGGACCTACCGATCCTGCACGCCACCCGAATCACCGACGTTGCGTCAGCCCGGCACGCCATTGTCGAAGAGTTGGTCGACCTGGTTGGAATGACTCGGGCCCATCTGGCTGATCCTCACCTGGTAGCCAAACTGGAACGGGGTGACGGGGACCGCATCAGGGTGTGCGTCGGTGCCGCCTACTGCATCAACCGGCTCCACCTGGGGTTGGACTCGGTCTGCGTCCAGAACCCCGCCACCGGTCGGGAGGCCTCGGTTCCGCAGCTGGTGGTCCGATCAGACGGGCCCCGTAAACGGGTTGTCGTGGTGGGCGCCGGACCCGGGGGCCTTGAGGCGGCACGTACCTGCGCTGAGCGAGGACACGAGGTGGTGCTCTTCGAGGCCCAAGACCGCGTGGGAGGTCAGATGGCTCTGGCAGCCCGAGCCGGGGAGCGCCAACGGGAGGTAGCCAGTCTCGTTGACTGGCTGGAGGCCGAAGTCGGCCACGCCGGGGTTGACGTCCGCCTATCGACCCCCGTCGGACTAGACGAGGTACTGGCCGAGGGAGCGGACGTCGTCGTGGTGGCCACCGGCGGTCTGCCCGACACGTCATACCTAGAGGCGGGGGAGAACCTCGTCTACACCTCCTGGGATGTCCTGGCTGGTCGCGCCCGACCAGCCGGTCGAGTACTGGTCTACGACGACCACGGGGCGGAGCGGGGACTGGCCGTGGTGGAATACCTGGCCGGCCGCGACCTAACCACACTGGAGGTGGTTACCCCCGACCGTCACGTTGGCTACGACTTGGCCACCCCTCTCGGCCCCACCTACCTGAGGATGCTCTACGGCCACGGGGTGCTTCTCACCCCCGACCATCGGCTGACCCGTGTCAAGGAAGCCAGCAACGGCCTACAGGTCACGTTGTGCAACGAGTACACGCGGGACGAGACGTTCCGAGAGGTGGACGCCGTAGTGGTCGAACACGGCGTGGTTCCCGACACGACCCTGTACGAGGCCCTCCGCGACGGGTCGGCCAACGAGGGTGTCGTGGACATCGACGCCCTGCTGGCCGGTGAACCACAGCCCGTTCCCTCCACGGGCTACGCGCTGTACCGGGTGGGCGACGCAGTGGCTAGCCGCGACGTCGCCTCGGCCCTCCTCGACGCCCGGCGCCTCCTCCAGACCGTCTGAATTGCGACGGTCGGCAACTGCAGGACATTCCGTCCAGGCCCGAACCGTGGCAGGATCCGCAGCCGTGGAAGTGCTATCCGACGAACAGGTGGAGACGTTCTGGCGGGAAGGGTTCGTCCTCCTACCCGAGGCCGTGCTGCCCGATGACTTAGCTGCTCTCCAACAGACCGTGGTCGATTGGGTAGAGGAGAGCCGGAGGCACACCGGCCCTTGGGGTACAACGATGGACGGTCGGCCTCGCTTCGACGTGGAACCAGGCCACAGTGCCGAACAGCCCGCTCTACGCCGGGTGGCTTCACCCCAAGAGGTGTGCGACGCCCACCTACGAGTAATGCGCGACAGCCCGCTGGTCGACGCGGCCGCACAACTTGTGGGCCCCAACCTGGCCGTCAACAACGTGAAGCTCAATACCAAACAACCCGGTGCTGGCACAAAGGTTGGTTTCCACCAGGACTTCGCCTACGAGGCGCACTCCAACGACGACATGCTTGCCGTACTGCTCTTCCTTGACGATGTCACGCCGGAGAACGGCCCCCCAGAGATGGTGCCAGGCAGTCATATTGGACCAATACACGACCACTGGCACGACGGGGTGTTCACCGGGACCATCTCTGACGAGGCCCTAGGCGGCCTAGCGCCCTCTGTGCTGTGCCACGGCCCGGCCGGTACGGCGTGCCTGATGCATACCCGGCTGGTGCACGGTTCGGCCCCCAACCTAAGCGACCAACCGAGGACGCTCTCGATCTTCAGTTACCGGTCCGAGGACAGCCACCTCCTGCACCCCAGCCACCTCCCAAGCGTCCACGACGGCGAGGTCGTCCGAGGACGGTCCACGGGCCGAATTCGCAGCGTGGCCTACGAGATGGCTGTGGCCGAGATGCCCTCTGGGGCGTCGTTTTTCGAACAGCAGGCACAAGAGGAGGGTGAACACTGAAGCCCGACCTGGAGGCTCTGCCATTCTCTGTCGACGAGGGTTTCGGACCCCGAGCCCGGATCGGCCTGGTCGTCCTGGAGGGCGACCAGACGGTGGAAGCCGAGCTCTCGTCGCTGTGGCCGGTCGGTGTGGCAGCATTTGCCACCCGAATTCCGATGGAGGATCGGGTCACAGCCGAGACGCTCCGGGCTATGGAGGACCGAATTCCGGCCGCCGCCAAGCTCTTGCCAACTGGGTTCGGGTTTGACGTCATCGGCTATGGCTGCACCTCGGCAGCCACGCTGATCGGCGAGGCTCGAGTCGACGCTGCCATCCGACGGGCCCATCCGGAGGCCCCGAACACCAACCCCATCACCGCGGCGGTTGCGGCGTTCGGGGCTTTGGAGGCGACCCGGATTGGGGTGGTGACGCCGTACAACGTCGAGGTGACGGGAGGGATCGTCGACCACCTTTCGGGCCAGGGGTTGGAGGTAACGAGAACCGGGTCCTTTCTGGAGGAAAGCGACCACACGGTGGCCCGCATCACCGAAGCCTCGGTAGCGGCCGGGGTCCGACAGATTGCCGGTGACGCTGCAGGCCTGGACGCCGTCTTCGTGTCATGCACGAGCCTCCGGCTGTTCGGCATCGCCGGCGCTCTCGAGGACGAGCTCGACATCCCCGTAGTGTCCAGCAACCTGGCCTTCGGCTGGCACCTCCTCCGCCTGGCCGGGATCGATGACCACCTGACTGGCCTCGGGAGCCTGTTTGGTCTTGCCCTGGACGGTGCGGCGTCGTGACTGACCGTGTGGAGCGGGGTTTCCCCGTCGAGGAGTTCGAGGAGCGAGCGGAGCGGGCCCAGCGGATGCTGGCAGACAGCGGGCTGGACGCCCTGCTGGTCTGTACCGAGCCGGAGGTCCGCTACTTCACCGGGTTCCATACGCCCTTCTGGCAGAGCCCCACCCGTCCCTGGTTCGTAGTGCTCCCGCTGAGTGGCCGGCCAATCGCGGTGATTCCCGGCATCGGCGCCTCGGCCATGGCCGGGACGTGGGTAGAGGACGTCCGGACGTGGCCCGCTCCTCGTCCGGACGACGACGGTCTAGCGCTACTGGCCGAGACCTTGGCCGAACACGCCGGCCCAGGGGGTCGAATCGGGCTTCCCATGGGCCCTGAGACTCACGTCAGGATGCCTCTGGCCGATCTGGACGCCCTACGAGAGGAGATCCGGCCGAAGGTGTTTGTGGACGCAACCCACGTGGTCCGCAGCCTCCGCATGGTGAAGTCGGAACGCGAGGTGGCCAAGGTCGCTCACATCTGCTCCGTGGTCTCCGATGGCTTCGAGGGCATTCCGACGCTCCTATCCGCGGAGATGACCGAACGCGAGGCTTTCGCTGCATTCCGGATGGATCTGCTTCGTCGGGGTGCCGACGAGGTCCCGTACCTCGTCGGTGCGACCGGCCCAGGCTTTGACGACATCATCAAGCAGCCCTCCGACAGGGTCATCGTCGATGGAGATTTGGTGATGTTCGACACCGGCTCCATATTCGATGGCTACTCCAGTGACTTTGACCGCTACTACGCCTTCGGCTGGGCCGACGATGGGGCCCGACGGGCCTACAAGACGGTATGGGAGGCCACTGAGGCGGGCCTGGCCACCGTGCGGCCGGGAGCCACGACCAGTGACCTCTGGCGGGCTATGGCCACCGTCCTGGATGCCGGCGGCTCACTTGGTAACTCGGTTGGGCGGATGGGCCACGGCCTAGGAATGCAGGTCACCGAGTGGCCGTCCAATACCGCCGACGATCAGACGGTGCTTGAAGAGGGAATGGTTCTCACCCTGGAGCCAGGGCTTACCTGGGCGCCGGGTCGAATGATGGTGCACGAAGAGAACCTGGTTGTTCGGGCCGAAGGCGCCGAACTGCTGTCCCGCCGAGCGCCCGCCGAACTACCGCTCATCAGTTGAGGGCCCGGCATGGTGACCGACGGCGTTCCCGTCGTATCCCTCGACCACCCAGAGGCCCTCGTGCGGGCGCTGTCCACCGTTGGGTTCGCAGCCGTTCGTAACCACGGTGTTCCGAAAACTGACCTGGCGGCCATGCGCCGCCTGCTCGTCGACCTGTTTGCCGTGGACGAGGAAGCTAAACGGCGCCAGGTCATCACTAGGGAGAACTATCGAGGATTCATCCCGTTACGGTTCTTCTCTCCGAACCGAGATACCACGGCTCCTCCGGACGCCTTCGAGGGCTACAAGCTCCACTGGGAGTGTCCGCCCGAACATCCGGTACGCGACGAGTGCGACCTGTACGGGTCGAACCGGTGGCCCGAACACATACCGGAGATGCCAGCCGTGGTGTCTTCTTGGTGGGCGTCGATGGACGTCGTTGCCGACCGTGTCACAACGGTGCTCGCCGACGCTGTCGGCATGGACCCAGGTGCACTGGCCATGGCCATGGAGGCACCGCTGACCAACACGACGCTGCTCCACTATCCAGAGCGTCGTCGCGACGACCCGGCCCCGGGGTTTCACCCCCACAAAGACATCACTGTGGTGACGATCCTTGATCCCGACCCCGTGGGCGGCCTGGAGGTCCGGGCGAGGGACCGGGGCTGGATGGAGGCCGAGTGTCCGCACGACGCCCTCCTAGTCAATGTGGGTGACCTGCTGGAGGTCTGGTCGGGTGGACGCCTGGCGTCGACGCCCCACCGGGTAACCAACCCGGATGGCGCCGCCCGGTACAGCGCACCGTTCTTCGTAGTACCCAATCACCGGACGGTGGTGCAGCCGCTGCTAGAACCGGTCGACGGTTTCGAGTGGCGGTCGGTGACGGTGGGGTACTCCCAGGCGGAAGTGTGGCGCACCAACTGGCCGGACGAGGAGCCCTCGGACTCCGACACGCACCTGGGTGGCGTGGAGAACTGACTGACCCCGAGCCTTAGGACGGTTACGGGTTGGCGTGGAGGAACCGGCGAATGTTGTCCACCAGGACACCGGGCGCGTCCTCTTGACAGAAGTGACCCACTCCGGGCATCTCCACTACCGGGGCGTCGGGCCACAGGGCGCGGAAGTCGGCGATGGCCCGGTCCGCTGGGATCGCCCCGTCCTCCATGCCCTCGAGGAGGATCGCCGGTTTCGCACACAGGTCGCCGATACCGACCGCCCCCGCGACCACGTAGTCCCGGATTCGGCCGAGGTAGGCATCGAGTGGGAATTCCAAGCCTCCGATAGCCGACTCCCGGTCCGGGAACGGGTCCGAGTAGGCCCGGATCCAGGTGTCGTCGACGGCCGCTGAGTTAGTGAAGCCAATGATCTTCATCACCGACAGAACGGTAGATCCAAGATTGAGTAGGACGTCCTCGGTGCGTCCCGACTCCAGCCCGCCACCGATCCACGTAAACCACCGGGACTCAGACATCGGTGTCACCGAGGCGTCGTCGACTCTCCCGTAGCCAGCCAGTGTGTTGGCGAACACAATTCGTTTGACCCGTTCGGGATGTCGCACCGTGTACGCCGTGGCAATAGGCCCACCCCAGTCCTGGCCTACGAACGTGATATCGGTCAGTCCCAGGTGCTCAATCAGTGCAGCAAGGTTCTCCGTGTGGGCCCGCAGCGTGTACTCCCGGTCCTGCGGGGTCTCCGACTTCCCGAAGCCCATGTGATCGGGCACGACCACACGGTTGTCCTCGGCCAGCGGCCCGATCATGTGCCGGTACAGGTATCCCCAGGTCGGCTCGCCGTGCAGACAAACGATCGGCTCGCCATCGCGCGGGCCTTCGTCCACGAAGTGCTGGACAAAGCCGTGGCCGTCAAACGTGTGCGCAGCAAACGGGAACGACCCGTCGTAGGTCTCATCGAGGGGGACCATTGGGACCTCCGAGGGTCAGGTGTGGCTCGGCCACGGGCCGAAGCGTCGCAGCCGATGTTGGCAGACCCGCCAGACGAGAAGGACACTCGGGAACAGCGGACCAGCCGCAACGTACATCCCAGGGGGAGTCGTGGAACGGGCCGAGCAGGTTGCCCAGATCAAGTTACTGATGTCCCGTCTCGACGCAGGGATGACCGTCGACGCTGGAGGATTCCGTCGCAACCCGACGACCGTGTACGCGGATCCGGACCTAGCCGAACGAGAATGGCAGACGTTTTTCCGCGGGCACCCCCACCTTGTCGGCTTGACCGGCGACCTACCCGAGCCCGGCTCGTTCCTCACCTGTGAGTACCTACCAACGCCGGTCCTGGCCACCCGAGACGACGACGGCCGCTTTCGGGCGTTCGTGAACGCCTGCCGCCACCGGGGTGTCGTGGTCGAGGAACGGGACCGGGGCGAAGCCCGCCGTTTCACCTGCCCGTTCCACCATTGGACGTACGACACCGAGGGAACCCTGGTGGGTCTACCCAACCCCGAACACTTCGGGAACCCGGACCCCTCGTGCCTTGGCCTCATCGAGTTGCCGGCGGTTGAAGATGCCGGCCTCCTGTGGGTTCATCCCGACCCGGATGGCGCCATCGACCTCGACGAGCAGCTGGGTCACGATCTACGGGCCGAGCTGGCCTCGTGGCACCTCGACGAACTCTCCTATCTGGGCTGGGATGACTACGACGTGGCCTGCAACTGGAAGTTGGCCATGGACACGTTTGGTGAGACGTACCACTTCCCGGCGTTGCACTCGCAGACCCTCAACCTGGGCTTCCATGGCAACGTCCAGTGCTACGACACCCACGGTCGGAACCACCGGATGTTGTTGTGCAAGCGTGACATCGACGGCCTACGCGACCTCCCCGAGGACGACTGGGAGATCACCACGGCGGCCTTGCCGGTCTACTGGCTATTTCCGAACGTTCAACTCATGCCATTTGCCGAAGGCCTGCATCTGGTGCGGGCCTACCCGGATCCGCGCGACCCAGGTAGGCACGTCAGCCGCATCACCTGGTACCTACGACCGGAGCCAGCGGCCGACACCGAGACCCGGAAGGCCCTAGAGATGATCTCGCAGCGATTCGGGGAGATCATCCGCGACGAGGACTATGTGGTGAGCGCCAGCCAGCAGCGCACCACCTCAGCTGGCGTACTTGACCACGTGGTCTTCGGACGCAACGAACCGGCGTTACACCACTACCACGAGACCTACCGGCGGATGCTTGGGATGGACCCGCTGCCACTGCTCGACGAGTTGGGTTTTGTCTCCGAGATTTCATGAGGAGAACCGAACGTTTCGAGGGGCGCATCGGTCGAACCATTGCCGAGTCCGAGCCATGGTTCGATGAGCCGCCACACCCCGGAGAAGATGCCCCGGACGTCGTCGTGGTGCTACTTGATGACACCGGGTTCGCCCAACTGGGCTGCTACGGATCCGACATCGCCACGCCGCATATCGATGCTTTGGCAGGAGCCGGTCTGCGGTACACGAACTTCCATGTCACGCCACTGTGCTCGCCGACCCGGGCCTCACTGCTCACTGGGCGGAACCCCCATGCCGTGGGGATGCGGGCGGTCTCCAATTTCCAGACAGGCTTTCCCAACCAGAAGGCCCATATCTCCAACCACGCCGCGACCATGGCAGAGGTCCTGGGCGATGCCGGCTACGCCACCTTCTGTGTCGGGAAGTGGCACTTGGCGCCAATGGAGGAGTGTTCGGCGGCAGGACCATTCGACCAGTGGCCCTTGGCTCGCGGTTTTGACCGCTTCTACGGCTTCCTAGAAGGCGAGACCGACCAGTTCCACCCGGAGTTGGTGTGCGACAACCACTGGATCGATTCGCCTGCTCGACCCAAGGGCGACTACCACCTGTCCGAGGATCTGGTCGACCAGGCCCTCCTAATGATCGGCGACTCCGTCGGTGTGCGCCCAGACCGCCCGTTTTTCACCTACGTGGCCTTCGGAGCCACCCACGCCCCACACCAAGCCCCGACCGGTTATCTCGACCGCTATCGAGGACGCTTCGACGACGGGTGGGATGAAGCACGTCGACGGTGGTTTGCCCGACAGATCGAGATGGGCCTCCTCCCAGAGGGAACCCTGTTGTCGCCTCGCAATCCGGGGGTCGACGCGTGGGAGGACCTGACAGAGAACGGCCGGCGTCTAGCGGCTCGCCTCCAGGAGGCGTTTGCCGCGTTCCTAGAGCACACCGACGCACAAGTCGGCCGACTCGTTGAAGGCCTTCGACGACTAGGACGCCTCGACAACACCATCCTGCTGGTCCTGACTGATAACGGAGCTTCCCAAGAGGGAGGACCCCACGGGATCCTCCATGAGATGAAGTACTTCAACGGCATCCTGGAGGACCCAGACGACGCTGTGGAACGGCTGGACGACATCGGAGGTCCGCGGAGCCACAGCAACTACCCGTGGGGGTGGGCCCAAGCCGGCAATACGCCGTTTCGCTGGTATAAGCAGAACACCCACGAGGGTGGCGTGCACGTCCCCCTCGTCGTGCACTGGCCCGCTGGCATCACTGACACCAACCAGGGCGGACTCCGCGACCAGTTCGCCTTCGTGGCCGACGTAGCCCCGACCATCTACGACCTGGTGGGCGCGACGGTCCCGGAAGTGCACCGTGGGATCGACCAGCTCCCGGTTACAGGGCGGTCATTCGCAGGGACCATCAGCGATCCGGCAGCGCCGGCCGTCAACGACTGTCAGGTTTTCGAGAATGCGGGGAGCAGGGCACTAGTGGCCGATGGCTGGAAGGCCGTGGTCCGAAATCCACCAGAGAGCCCCGTCGACCCCGACGACACCTCGGCCTGGGAGCTATACGACCTGAACGCCGACCCGTCGGAATGCCAGAACCTGGCAGAAGACCAGCCTGATCGTCTAGCCGACATGGTGGCCCGGTGGTGGCACGAGGCCGCCTCCGGTGGAGTTCTCCCAGTGGACCACCGGATGGCTTCACTATTCGGTCCGCGCTTTCGCGACCAATCTCCTCACCCAACAAACCGACGGTACGTATACCGACCACCCATGTCGCCGCTCCCGGGCCAGGCCTCGGCCCCGATCGGAGGACGAAGCTTTGACCTGGAGGCCAGACTCGTGGCGGACGCCACTGATGAGGGAGTCATCTACGCCACCGGAACGGAAAACGCCGGGATCTCCTTGTTCGTCCAAAACGGCAAACTGGTTCTCGACTACAACGCCTTCGGCGATCACGTCCTCTTGGAGTCCGATCTCGAAGTGCCCGTCGGGGAAGTTCTCCTCGGGGCGCGACTACGTCGGCTAGACGAAAGAGCAGGGTCAGCGACCGTAGTGGTGGACGGCGTCGACGCCGGCCAGACCGACCTACCGTTGTACATGCGGATGATCTCATCGATTGGCCCCAGCATCGGCTTCGACCACGGGTCGGCCGTCTCGGACCGCTACCGGGCGCCGTACGCCTTCACTGGCACCCTCCACGAAGTAGTGATCCAGATCAGCCCCGACCGCTTCGGCGATGTACGAGACGTCACAGCCCGGGCCGAGATGAACCGGCAGTGACCGATCGTTAAACGCAAAAATAGACAATCGAAACCGCGACGAGGAGCCGCACCATGGACGTGATCCGTACACCGGACGACCGGTTCGATGACATGCCCGACTTCAGCTTCGCACCCCACTACGCCGAGGTGGACGACGGCGACGGCGGGACACTCCGAATGCATTACCTCGACGAGGGACCACCGGACTCGCCACCCGTACTTCTGATCCATGGCGAGCCGTCATGGTGCTTCCTGTACCGAAAGATGATCCCCGTGCTTGTAGAAGCGGGGCACAGGGTTGTGGCACCGGACCTGGTGGGTTTCGGACGCAGCGACAAACCGACCGAGCAGACGGACTACACGTACGCCCGGCATGTGGCTTGGACCTCGACCCTGATCTTCGACCACCTCGACCTGAGAGAAGCGACCTTCTTCGGTCAGGACTGGGGCGGCCTAATCGGCCTGCGGCTAGTCGCGGCACAGCCGGACCGGTTTGCACGCGTGGTAATCGGGAACACCGGCTTACCCACCGGACACGGACCGGCTAGCGACGCCTTCCTTAAGTGGCAGCATTTCTCCCAGACCACCCCCGTCTTCCCTGTCGGAACACTGGTGAAACGGGCGTGCGTGAATCCCCTGACCGACGACGTGGTCGCCGCCTACGACGCCCCGTTCCCGGACGATTCGTTCAAGGCCGGAGCGCGGATATTTCCGGCGTTGGTGCCGACGAGTCCAGAGGACCCAGAGTCGTCAGCGAACCAGCAGGCCTGGCGGAGCCTCGAACTGTATGACCGCCCGTTTCTTTGCGCTTTCAGTGATTCGGATCCGGTAACCGCCGGGGGCGACGCCCCGTTCCTGGCAAAGGTGCCGGGCGCCCAAGGCCGCGAGCACCCCACAATGGTTGGGGGCGGCCACTTTCTCCAAGAAGACCTCGGTCCCGAACTAGCAGCCAAGATCCGGGACTTCATCACCGATACAGCCTGATCCAGAACCGAGACGGTGGGGCGGAAACCCTCGGGGAGAAGCAGATGGAACGGAACCGAAAGAGAGACCAGTCGAGATGAGCGGCGAACGGCTCGGATACGGCACCGTAGATACTGACTACGGAATGCGCCTCGCTACAACACCTCGTAGCGAAGACGGGCCGATCTGGATGGTCAACCTCATGGCCTACCGGAAGGTTGCCGACTACGGCGTCGGTAACGCTTCGGGAATAGATCCAGAGAACGGTGGCACGGTGTCCGGCCGGGAAGCCGACGACCGCTACGCCCCACTAGACGTCCTGGCCGACATCGGTGCTGACGTGGTGTTCATAGGCGACGTTGAGGACCAACTCTTAGGCGACGAACCACGATGGGACCGGGTGGGCGTCGTCCGCTACCCGACCCGGCGGTCGTTTATCGAGATGCAGCAACGGGAGGACTTCCAGAAAAAGCATGTCCACAAAGAGGCCGGAATGGCCGAGACAATCGTGGCCGGGTGCCTCCCGCTAGAAATACCGCCATTGCTTGGCGACAGGGATCCAGTGGACTGGGCAGACGTGCCCCACCCGCCGTCCGACGCAGACGGTTCGGTCATGGTGGTCCACGTGCTGCGCTTCAGCGATGGCGTTGGAACCCAATCGCCGACCGACATGGAGACCTATACCAACCATGCTGCCCAGGTCGCGGTCCCAAATGGTGTCCGCCTCGCGGGATGGTTCGCCGTCGAGGGCACGATCATCGGCGATGGACGGACCTGGGACCAGGTCCGTTTCAACGCCTTTCCGAGCCGGGCCGCGTTCCGGGCCGTGGTTATGGATCCCGACCGTCTGTCTGCCCAACGAGAACATCGGGAGGCGGCCATCGCCGATACATACACACTCGTCGTACGACCAACGATTGATCGAATCGCCGAGTCGCTTCGAGACGAGGCAGTCACCCGCCCAGCTTCCTGAGAGGACCAACCTTCGTGTCTCAGAGCTTCCATCAGGTCGATGCCTTCACCGACCAGCCGTTTCAGGGGAACCCGGCAGCCGTGCTCGTGCTCGACGAACCGGCAGATCCGGCCTGGATGCAGTCGGTAGCTCTGGAAATGAATCTGTCGGAGACGGCGTTTTGTCACCCGTCGTCCCGAGCCGGCGAGGAATGGGACCTTCGCTGGTTCACGCCGAAAGCCGAAGTAGACCTATGCGGCCACGCCACGCTGGCCACCGCCCACGTCCTGGTTGAGGAGCACGGAGTAGACGGTGAGATCGGTTTCCACACGAGGTCCGGCCGGCTGACGGCCACGTCCGTGGCCAGAGGGATACGCCTCGACTTCCCGGTGGACGCAGTCAACGTCCTATCGGTGTCAGCGAATATGTCTGAGGCCCTCGGCCTTCCAGTAGTTGACGCGGGAATGGGCGCTACCGACCTCGTTCTGGAGGTCGGCACAGCGGCCGACGTTCGCGGCTGTGACCCTGACCTGCGCCTGATAGCCGGCCTAGCGGACCGTGGGGTGGTGGTCACCGCCCAGTGCGACGACCGTGACGACATCGACATCGTCTCACGGGTCTTCGCTCCGAACGTCGGGATCCCCGAAGACCCGGTGACCGGATCGGCCCACACCACACTGGCGGCCTGGTGGGCGCCCCGTCTCGGTCCGGAGCTTCGTGCCGAACAGGCGTCAGTCCGTGGTGGCGAACTGGACGTCCGTCTGGTTGGCGAACGCGTACACCTCACCGGCTGTGCCGTGACGGTGGCCCGTGGGATGCTCCTCACATGAGGAAACGGACCCGTCCGACGGAAATGCCGGAGAGGGGAGTGGGCGACCGTCAGCGAGTCAATGCAATGACCGAGCGGAACGGTTTGCGGACTAGTCGACTTCTGTGTCGGCACGACTGAGGACGACAGAGCAAGGATCTGGACTGGTGGACGTCGACGAGATCTCGGTTGCCTACACGCCGGAGGGCTATTGGGAAAAGATGCCGGCTCCGATCCTCGCTGGATGTACAACCCCGCTGCACCCGGACGCTCCAGACCTACGAGGCACCTGGCATGCGGTACGAGCCGAGGTCGACGGCGTGCCGGCACCTCCCGATTCGCCATTCATCGAACACGTGGAACGCGTCGAACAGGCAGGGGACCGGGTGGTGGTCTGCAGCAGCGGGATCGTGCACGACATGCGAGCTGACGGAACCCTCGAAAACGGCGTGCACGATGTAAATCCGAGGGGCATGAAGATCCACGTCGTGGCGACATTTGAAGATGGTCGTCTGGTGCTCCGTCCCGAAGGCCTTCCCATCGAGGTCATCCGATACCTAGAAGGCGATCAAATGGTCTGGCACTACGGACCGACGGTCACCGTGTGGATGGAGCGGGTCGGATGAGCGAACGTGGGTGACCGGACGACCCTGAGGCGCAAGCCTGACCGGTCCATCGACGACCGCCAGGCCATCCATGCTCTGATCGACGAGGCCGTCTACTGCCATGTGGGCATCGTGGCCGGCGGCGCGACAGACGCCCACCCAGTGGTCATACCCATGCTGCACGCCCGGCAAGGCGAGCGGCTCCTACTTCACGGGTCACCAGCCAGCCGACTGCTGCGGACAGCGCGCGACGGTGTGGATCTCTGCGCAACCATCACCCTCTCCGACGCCCTGGTCCTAGCCCGGTCCGGCTTTCACCATTCGATGAACTACCGGTCAGTTGTGGTCCTCGGGCGAGCCACCGAGGTCATAGACCATGACGAAAAGGTAGAAGCCCTGGACCGGTTCGTGGAACACGCCGTGCCGGGTCGAACGGCCCGGATCCGACCGGCCACCACCCAGGAGGTAAAGGGAACCCTCGTGCTCAGCGTTCCACTGGACGACTGTTCCATGAAGGTACGGAGCGGGCCCCCGATCGACGATGAAACAGACATGGACTCCGACACTTGGGCCGGACTCATCCCGCTGTACCAGGGTGTAGGGATCGCCATCCCTGACGAGGCCACCGGGGACGCCACGGTTCCCGGACACGTGGCCTTCTGGTCCCGGGGAAGACGGTAGACCCATGGCCCTCGTAGGGGCATTGGACCAGGGCACCACTAGTACCCGTTTTTTGGTATTTGACGACAGCGGCGCAGTGGTGTCGGTCGCCCAGCGGTCACACCGACAGCACTTCCCTCAACCGGGGTGGGTAGAGCACTGCGCTGAAGAGATCCGGGACAACGCGTGGGCTGTTGTAACCGAGGCGTTGACCGGAGCGGGTCTAGACCCCGGGGACCTCGCTGCCGTAGGGATCACCAACCAGCGTGAGACAGCCGTGCTGTGGGAACGATCTACCGGTCGTCCGGTCCACCACGCCGTCGTCTGGCAGGACACCCGGACGGCCGAGTTGGTGGAAAACCTCGCAGGCGACGGGGGATCAGACCGCTTCCGGGAAGTCACCGGCCTTCCCCTCGCCACCTACTTCACCGGCCCGAAGGTGGCATGGCTCCTAGACCACGTCGACGGACTACGGAACCGGGCGGAGGCCGGAGACCTGTGCGCGGGAACCATCGATTCTTGGCTGACCTGGAACCTGACAGGCGGCCCCGACGGAGGCCGGCACGTTACCGACGTGACCAACGCGTCGCGGACGCTCCTCATGAACATCGCCCGGCTGGCGTGGGACCCGGCAATGTTGGAGACATTGGACATCCCCGCAGGGTTGCTTCCCGAAATCGTGCCCTCCGTCGGGCGGGTGGGGACAGGAACCGGTGCATTGGACGGCGTGCCCGTATCAGGAATCCTTGGCGACCAACAGGCTGCCCTGTTCGGGCAGGGTTGCCATGGGGCCGGCGAGGCCAAGAACACCTACGGGACCGGGTGCTTCCTGCTCTTGCACACCGGCCAGGAAATGGTGCCGTCCCGCCACGGCCTACTCACCACCGTGGCGTGCCAAAAGGCAGGAGAGGCGCCCACCTATGCACTAGAGGGATCGGTAGCAATGGCCGGAGCGACAGTGCAGTGGCTACGTGACGAGATCGGATTGATCGCCGACTCGGCTGATGTGGAGGCGTTGGCCCGGACAGTCGAAGACAACGGCGACGTCTACTTGGTCCCCGCCTTCTCCGGGCTCTTCGCCCCCCACTGGCGAGCAGACGCCAGGGGTGCCGTAGTGGGCATAACCCGTTACACCAACAGGGGGCACTTGGCCCGGGCGGCCCTGGAATCCACGGCCTTCCAGACTGCCGAGGTACTGGAGGCCATGCGGGCCGACAGCGGCGTAGAGCTATCCGAGTTGCGAGTCGACGGAGGCATGGTCGTCAATGACCTCCTCATGCAGTTCCAAGCGGACATCTTGGACGTGCCGGTGGTCCGACCGATGGTGGAGGAGACCACGGCGCTCGGAGCGGCCTACGCGGCGGGCCTAGCCGAAGACGTCTGGCCCGGGCCGGCTGACATCCGGGCGAACTGGAGGGAAGGGGGCCGCTGGACCCCGTCAATGGCCGCCGATGATCGGGCCCGCCTGATCGCCCGCTGGAAGCAGGCCGTACAGCGGACCCTCGACTGGGTCTGAAATTCGCCGCTGCCCCCGATCTCAGCTGATCGACCGCTCCAGCCCTAACATCCGCGCCGTGTCCGCCAGTTTGAAACGGTCCGGCTCACTCCGGTCATCGGCGCTGAGGTTCGGGGCCTGGACGTGACCGGCGGGATTGACAAGGCCAACACCGACTACGAGCCATCAGTCCCGATCACACCCCCACCGATCTACGCCTGGCCACCGAGACCACTGGCCGCAGTCAGGTGGTTTGTTGGGCGCCTCCTGTACCCGTGGGTGGGGACCTACCTGATTCTCTCCCTCATAATCTGGAAGTGGCTACTGCCCCCCGAGGAGCAGATGGCCACCCTGCAGGCAAACTGGATTCTCCAAATCTGGGCACGCAACCTTGCCGTCCTTACCCTGGTGGTCGGCGGCCTTCATTGGACGCTGTACGCCCGTCGCCGCCAGGGTGACTCCTACAAATTCAACCGACGATGGCCGGTAAAGGGTCGCAAGTATCTGTTCGGCGACCAGGTGAAGGACAACGCCTTCTGGACTCTGACCAGTGGCGGATTCTTTCTAACGGCCTACGAGGCACTCACCCACTGGGCCTACGCCAGCGGCCTAGTAGACCGACCAGACTGGGTCTCCAACCCGGCCTACATATTCGTGATGGCCACTCTGGGCGTGGTCCTGTGGTCCACAATCCACTTCTGGGTCAACCACCGGCTTCTCCACTGGGAGCCGCTGTACCGGGCGGCCCACCACCTTCACCATCGCAACATCAACCCTGGACCGTGGAGCGGTATTTCCATGCACCCTGTGGAACACCTGATCTACTTCTCGCTCTTCCTGCTCTGGTGGGTAGTACCAGTCCATCCAGTGGTGATCCTGATGTGCGGTTTCTACCAAGGACCCGGTCCGGCGCCGTCTCACTCCGGCTTCGAGCGGGTGAAGATCATCGGCCGGTGGGAAATCCCAGCCGGGGACTACTTCCACCAACTGCACCACCGGTACTTTGAGGTGAACTACGGCAACACGCAGGCGCCAATCGACAGGGCCGCCGGGACCTGGCACGACGGGACCCTCGAGGCGCATGAGCGTCTCAAAGGCCGCCGTCGGGCCGACCAGATCGCCTGAACGCCGTCCCCGGTTGGGGCCGGGGCCGCAGCCTGCGCCACGCTGAAGGCATGGATCACCCGACCACTGATGGCCCAATCATCGGACGCACCACCAGCGAGTCCACACCCTGGTGGCCCGAGCCGGTCCTGCCGGCCACCGGCACGCCCAACGTGATCGTCGTCCTGCTGGACGACACCGGTTTCGCCCACCTGGGTTGTTACGGAGGATCGGTCGACACCCCCAACTATGACCGCCTAGCCGCCCGGGGCCTTCGCTACACAAACTTTCACACCACGGCACTCTGCTCGCCGACTCGCGCCTGTCTCCTAACGGGTCGCAACCACCACTCGGTGGGCATGCGGGCCCTGTCCAACTTCGATACTGGCTTCCCCAATATGCGCGGTCGGATCGCCCGATCGGCGGGCACGCTGGCTGAGATTCTCCGCGAGGACGGTTTCGCTACGTGGGCCATCGGCAAATGGCACCTCACCCCAATGCGAGAAGCCTCTGCTGTCGGCCCGTTCGGAGACTGGCCGCTCCAGCGGGGATTCGACCGGTACTACGGATTCATGCAGGGCGAGACCGACCAGTTCCACCCGGAGCTCTACGAGGACAACCGCCTAGTCGACGTCCCCCGAACCCCCGCGGAGGGTTACCACGTCACAGAAGACCTGGTCGACCACGCAATCGACCTGGTCCGGACCCAACACACAATGGTTCCGGAACGTCCGTTTTTTTTGTACCTGGCCTTTGGCGCTACCCACGCCCCTCACCAGGCACCGGACACCTACCTCGAGAAGTGGCGGGGCCGCTTCGACGAGGGGTGGGACGTAGTCCGTCAACAGGTTTACGAACGGCAACTGGACATGGGAGTGGTCCCACCCGGGACGGAGCTCGCCCCCCGCAACCCAGGGGTGGAGGCATGGGAGGACCTCTCGGCAGACGAACGTAACGTGGCCTGCCGGCTCCAGGAGGCCTTCGCCGCCATGCTGGACCACACCGATGCTCAACTAGGGCGACTGCTGGACTCGCTGGACGAGTTGGGCATTGCCGACGACACCATGATTGTGGCCCTCAGCGACAACGGGGCGTCCCAAGAGGGTCGAGCACACGGGGTTCTGGACACGTTCCGGCACTTCAACGGAATCGATCAACCCCTCGACGAGGCGATGGACCGGCTGGACGCCATCGGAACCCGGACGTCTAACACCAACTACCCGTGGGGGTGGGCCCAGGTGGGCAACACCCCCGGCAAGCGCTACAAGCAGAACACTCACGGAGGCGGCGTTCGCGACCCTCTGATCGTCTCGTGGCCCAACGGCATCGACCAGGAAGCCTCGGGGGGAATCCGTACCCAGTTTCACCATGTGATCGACATGGCTCCGACGATCCTCGAGCTGGTCGGTTCAACATTGCCCGACGAGATTGGAGGCGTGGCCCAGCAGCCAATCGAGGGGACCAGCCTGGCCTACACCTTCGACATAAAAGCCGAGGATGCCGGCGCCGTCCCCACACGGAAGAAGACCCAGTACTTCGAGATGCAGGGACACCGGGCACTCTGGTACGACGGATGGAAGGCCGTGGCCTACCACCGATACGGCACCTCCTTAGACGACGACGTCTGGGAGCTATACCACCTCGACGAGGACTTCTCGGAGTGCCGCGACTTGGCCGATGCCCAACCCGAACGACTGGCTGGGATGGTGGACCGGTTCTGGGAGGAGGCTGAACGCTACGACGTGCTTCCCATCATGGATGACGCCGGAAACCTTGCCGGGACGGGAAGGCTGTTCGCCGGCCACTCCACACCCGGAACACCAAGAAACCGAGACAAATTCACCTACCTCCCACCCACGCCGCGCGTTCCTCCGGACGCGGGCCCCGCCCTCGGCTCGCGGAACTGGACAATGCGCTTCGATGTGGAGCGGCCCGACGGCGAAGACGTCGGAGTTCTCCTTGCCGTCGGAACAGTGAACAATGGGCTAGTGGCCTACGTCGACCGGCAGGGACACCTCGTCTACGACCACAACGCGTACGGCAACCACACGGTGCTTCGATCCCCGTCACCGGTTCCAACCGGCCGTTCCGTCCTAGAGGTCCACCAGGACCGCGTGCGACAAGGTCCCGGACGGGCTCGCCTGTTGGTCGATGGGACACTGGTCGGCGAGGAGAGCATCCCCGAGATACCCACCATGATCTCGCCCGTGGGGCTTGACGTGGGCCGAAACCCGACTGGGGTCAGCCCTGACTACGAGCCACCCTTCGCGTTCCGGGGCCGGATTCACCGCGTGGACATTGCTACCCGACGGGCCTTCCGGAAGGAAGATGAGGCGGCAATCGAGTTGGCGGCCGCCGAGCGGATGCAGTGAGAACCTGATGGCGACGGCGACCGAACGGACAGCGGAGACCGTTGAGCTTCTGCAGGCCCTGATCCGCAACGAATGTGTGAACGACGGCACCCCCGAGTCGGGCCAGGAGGTTCGCAACGCCGACCTGCTCGCCACCTACCTGGAGGGCACCGGCCTAGACCTTCAGTGCTACGAACCCACCCCGGGCCGGACCTCGCTGGTGGCCCGCATCGAGGGGTCGGACCCTGCTGCCCCTTCCCTGTGCCTTATGGGCCACACCGACGTGGTTCCAGTGAACCCAGATGGTTGGAGCCGTGACCCGTTCGGCGGAGAGGTGGTAGACGGCGAGGTCTGGGGTCGGGGTGCCGTCGACATGTTGAACCTGACTGCCTCCCAGGCCGTGGCCTTTCGTAGCCTGGCTGACAGCGGCTTTCGACCCACCGGCGATCTGATTTTCTTCGCGGTGGCCGACGAAGAGTCAGGTAGCGCCCACGGGGCCCGTTGGATGGCCGACCACGAGGCCGACGCCATCCGAGCTGACTACGTCCTCACCGAGAACGGTGGCCTCCACTCGGGTAGCGCTGAGGCTCCGGCCATCTCGGTCAACGTGGCCGAGAAGGGGGCGGCCTGGCGGCGCCTGACTGTTCGGGGAACTCCAGGCCATGGCTCGGCGCCCTACCGGACCGACAACGCGCTAGTGAAGGCGGCCGCCGTAGTGCAGCGCCTCGCCGACTACCGACCACCGGCCCGCTTCCATGAACTATGGAGGGGCCAGGTGGACGCCATGGCCCTGGACGAAGAACTCCGAGAGCAACTCCTTGACACGGACCGAATCGACGAGTTCCTGGCTGCCCTGCCCGACCCGGGAATGGCGGGACACTTGCACGCGTGTACCCACACGACCTTCTCGCCCAACGTGGCTGACGGTCTGGGCAAGACCAACGTGATACCTGACCGGGTAACTATCGATGTGGATATCCGCACCATGCCCGGCGACCACACCGAGGAGGTCCGCGGCCACCTCCGCGAGGCACTCGGAGACTTAGCCGACCACGTTGAGTTAGAGGTCCTCCAAGACGACGCCGCCTCATCTAGCCGCATCGAAACTCCCCTGTGGGACGCTCTGGAGCGGGCCGTGGCACGGCCGTTCCCCACGGCCCGAATCAACCCCCAGTTCATTGTGGGATTCACGGACGCTCGGGTCTACCGGGAGATGGGGGCTGTGGCCTACGGGGCGGGCCTCCTCAGCCCTCGGATCAGTGGCGGGGAATTCGCCCAGAGATTCCACGGAAACGACGAGCGGATCGACATCGAGTCGCTGGGTTTGACCACCGGGTTGTATCACGACGTCTGCATGGACCTACTTGGATGAGTAGCCAGTTCGACCGGGAGACCGAGGTGGAGCCTGTCGGCGAGGGACGATTCGCCGCCCAGGTCAGCGGGTCGTGGAACATCGGCGATAACCCAAACGGCGGCTATCTGACGGCCATCGCCCTTCAGGCCCTGCGCCAAATAGGCCCTCACCAGGACCCGGTCTCGGTCACCACCCATTTTCTTCGTCCCGGTTCTGGAGGACAGCCTGGCGAGGTGGTCATCGAGCTACTCCGCTCCGGACGATCGGTAACCACGGGGAGGGCCACGCTCTCTCAGGACGGACGGCCCCGGATCGAAGTGGTGGCAGCCCTAGGCGACCTGTCCGACACGTCGGGCCACGACCATGAGATCACCCTTCCTCCACCGAGCATGCCGCCCCTGGACGAGTGCGTTGAACGCGACGGATTGGAGCAGGGCGTACGCCTTTTCATCTCCAGCCGAGTTGACCTCCGAGTGCATCCCGCGATGTCGACCGCTGGGGGCTCGAACAAGGCCGAGGTGGTTGGTTGGATCCGTTTCGCCGACGAACGTCCCCCCGATGCCCTGGGCGCCGTACTGTTCTCCGACGCCTTCGCCCCGTCGATCTTCTCGCGGCTCGGACGGGTGGGCTGGGTTCCCACCATCGAGCTGACCGTCCACGTGAGACGCCGCCCCAGTCCTGGATGGATGATGGGCCGGTTCACCACCGAGGACCTGCACGACGGCCGGATGATCGAAGATGGGTGCATCTGGGACGCCAACGGGTCTCTAGTGGCCCGCTCCCGACAACTGGCCATGCTCCTCCCGGGAACCGCTGCCAGTTGAGCCGAGGGCCGGCAGCGGCCTGACAGGCAGTCGGCACCGTTTAGGTCCCGGTCCACTCCGGGGGACGTTTCTCGGCGAAAGCCCGGGGGCCCTCCTTGGCGTCGCCGGACTTCCAGACGGTCGCCATGTGGGGTCGCTGGATCTTCCACAGCTCCTCTTCGGTGGCGCCCTGGGTTGCCCGGATGAGCTGCTTGGAGGCGGCTACGGCCAGCGGAGCATTCTGGGCGATCCGCTCGGCCAGAACGAGGGCCGCACTGAGCGCCTCACCGGGCTCAGTCAGCCGGGACACCAGACCGTGGTCGGCAGCTTCCTCGGCGGTGATCGGATCTCCGGTAATGGCCATCTCCATGGCCGTGCCGTAGCCGACACGACCGGGCAGCCGGAACAGGCCAGCTCCTGCGGCAAACAGGCCCACCCCAACCTCCGGTATGCCTAACTTGGCCCCACGGGCAGCTACCAGCAGGTCGCACGACAGGGCCAGTTCCAGCCCTCCAGCAAGGGCGAACCCCTCAATCGCCCCGACAAGTGGCTTAGCTGCGCCATTTTGCACGAACTCCAACATCGGCCCGATGTCCTCACCCCGCGAGAACGCCTTGAGGTCCATGCCGGAGCAGAAGCCCTTTCCGGCACCGGTTACGACACCGGCCGTGAGCCCAGAATCACTGTCGAGCTCCTGCACGGCGGACCGCAGGCCCTCGGACAGGGCCCCGTTGATGGCGTTCATGGCTTCGGGTCGATTCAGCGTGATGACCAGAACTCGACCTCGGCGCTCAGTGAGCACCGCCGACTCCCCATTGCCGCCCATCTCAGGTCGGCTTACTTGGGGGGCATCCGGATGCCCCCGTCGACCCGGATGACCTCACCGTTCATGTACGGGTTGGTTAGTAAGTCCATGACCATAAAGGCCAGTTCCTCGGAGGAACCCAGCCTCTTTGGGAACAGCACCGACTGGCCCAGGTGAGCCTTAAAGGCTTCGCTCTGTTCGCCCTCGCCATAGATGGGGGTGTCGATGAGGCCAGGAGCGATGGTGTTGACCCGTACACCGACAGCCGACAGGTCCCGGGCGACGGGAAGCGTCATGCCCACGATGCCGCCCTTGGAGGCCGAGTAGGCGGCCTGTCCAATCTGGCCGTCGAAGGCCGCAGCAGAAGCCATATTCACTACCGCACCTCGTTGTCCGTCTTCATCCAGCGGCTCAGTCGCCGCCATGGCACCGGCGGCACGACTGAGCACGTTGAACGAGCCAATCAGGTTGACCCGGACCACGAACTCGAACCGAGCTAGGTCCATCGGCTCGTTGTCGCGGGAGATAGTCCGCGCCGCATATCCGAGACCCGCCGAGTTGACGAGCGCCCTGAGCGGGCCCATCTCAGAAGCAGCGGCCACCGCAGCGTCGGCATCGTCGGTGCTGGTGACATCGCAACGAACAAATAGGCCTCCCAACTCGGAGGCCACGGCCTGGCCACGCTCCTCGTTGAGGTCGGCAACGACGACCCGGCTTCCAGCGGCTGCTAGTTGACGGGCACTGGCCTCGCCGATACCGGACGCTCCGCCGGTGACGACAGAGGAACTGCCGTCCAAGTCAACTCGGGGCACGCTGATCTCCTCTCGTGTTATTGCTGGTGTGCAGCTGAACCCGTGACGAATTAGCCGTGGGGGAGCAGAACGGTTCGGGCCTCAGCGCCTGCCTTTAGGGAGTTGAACGCCTCCTGAAGGCCGTCAAGGCCAGCAGTATGGGAGACCAACTCATCCAGCCGAAGCATGCCCCGGAGGTACAGGTCGGCCAGGAGCGGGAAATCTCGCCGGGGTTTGCCGCCCCCGGCCCGGATACCCAACAGGTTTTTGTTCTGGTGAAGGGCCTGGAACGGGTAGGTAACAGTGGCCGTGAGGTCGGGAACCCCTACGGCACACACGTTTCCGCCCGCTCGGACCATGGAGATGGCGTCGGCCAAAAGCTTGGTACTACCCACCACCTCGAAGGCGTGGTCCACGCCGCCGCCGCTGACCTGCTGCACGGCGGCCACCGCGTCGAAGTCGTCGCTATCAGCCAACAGGAAGTCGGTGGCTCCGAACTCGGTGGCCATCCGCTCCTTGGAGGGCGCCCGGTCGATAGCGATGACCTGGGAGGCGCCACTGAGCCGGGCCGCCTGAATGACGTTTAGACCGACGCCCCCAGCACCGATGACTGCGACCCGGTCGCCGACGGCCACCCGAGCCCGGTTGAATACCGCCCCAGCTCCGGTCATTACACCGCACCCGATGAGGGCAGCCGAGGTGAGGGGAACCTCAGCGGGGATAGGGACGGCTTGGTTCTCGTGGACGATGGTCTCTTGGGCAAAGGCGCCCAGGTTGGCGAACCCCCACAGGGCCTGCTCGCCCTCGACGTGGGTATGACGGAGACCGCCGAAGCCGCAGTTACCCGGATCACCGCCCTCGCAGGTCGGGCAGTGTCCACAGTTCCCAAACGTGGACAGCACCACGTGGTCACCTACCGAGCAATAAGTAACGGCCGATCCGACCTCCACAACGACGCCGGCTGCCTCGTGCCCGGGGACCAGCGGGGTGGGCATGTAGTACTTGCCGTGCACGCAACTGAGATCACTGCCGCAGACACCGGCCGCCCGGATCTCGACGCGGACCTGCCGCGGCTCAAGGTCCGCCGCATGCTCAAGGGCGTCGGATAGCCGGACGTGCTCCTCGCCGTTGCCCTCCTGGATAAGGCCCTGCATGGTGGACGTGCTCCGTTCGACCGAAATCAGACAGGACCCATCATCCCGCCCGGATGTCGGCGGGGCCAACGCGTGGGACGGTGTCACCGATCACAGTGAGGCCCAGAAGCCCACGAGCAGGTCAGCGGCCTCGTCGGGACGCTCCATCATCCACCAGTGGCCAGCACCATCCATCGGAGCGTGCCAGGCACCCAGGCGGTCGGCCATTTCGGCGGCCCGACCCGGCGGCCCTACATAGGGGTCCTCGGTCGGGTCCAAGGCCAGCCCGGGTGGGAGGTCGGTGGCGGCCAGGATCTTGCCCAACTCGATCATTGCCGGCTGGGCGCCCGACCGGTAGAGCGGGAGGATGCAGTCGGTCATGGCCTCGAGTGCGTCGGCCATGTCCGCGGCCGCCGCCTTGGTTACGCCGTTGGTGCCCATGTTGGCAATCCAGTCCTCGCGTGACACGGCACCCATCCCGTCCAGTACCTGCTCACCAACGTCGGGGGTTTGCCAGAGTTGGGCTAGGTCGTGCCACTGGTAGTCGGGGTGTACAAGGCCCGTGCAGTCACACGCCCACGAGTGGACGAGGTCAGGTCGGGTAGCCAGGACGCCAAACACGTGGCCGGCCCCCCAGTCATGGCCAACCAGGTCGACCGGGTTGCCACCGGAGGTCAGATCCTCCAGCTCGGCGATCAGCCAGTCTCGGTATTCGAGCTGGGTGGCTCCCCACCCGTCCGGTATTGATGCGCCGAACCCGGGTGGCGAAAGCAGCACCAGGTCAGTGACGCTGCGGTCGGTGAGCTCGCAGACCAAGTCAGTCCAGATGGCATCAGTTTCCGGGTTGCCGTGGATCAGGACAGTGGTCATGCGGTTTCCTCCATTTCCGGCAGGGGTCAACCCCGTTCGGTCAGGTCGTATTCGGCCATGAAGTATGGGGTGTCAGGGTCGTAGGAGGTAAGGGTGACGGGATCAGCTACCTGACCCACCGGGCGGACGTCGGAGCCAAGGGTGTTTGAGGCGTCGTCGCCAAGTTCGTCCCTGGCCTCCTCGACGAGGGCTAAGAGCTCGGCAACCACAGCGGGGTTTTCCTCGACCACGTCGTTTCGCTCGCCGATATCCGTCTCCAGGTCATAGAGCCGCACCCGTTCCACGTTCCACTTCCGGACATGAAGCTTCCAGCGGCCTTTTCTCACGGCCTCCACGTTGCCGCCAAGGATGTAGAAGAACGGGGCCTCGGGCGGAGCGTCGCCGCCCTCCAGGAGGGTGCTGATGTCTCGCCCGTCCAGAGTCCGGTCGCCAGGGACGTCGACGCCACACCACCCCGCGATTGTGGGATAGAGGTCCATGGCGTTGACGACCTCGGGGACCGTCTGCCCAGCCGGGACTCTTCCCGGCCACCGGACGATGCACGGAACCCTCTGACCGCCCTCCCACGTTGTGCCCTTTGCGGCCCGGAGCGCGCCGTTGCTTCCACCGCCGTCGCGAATCAGGGCACCGTTGTCACTGGTGAAGACGACCACCGTGTCCTCGTCCAGGCCCAGAGCTCGGATCTCGGCAAGGAGTGCCCCGGTTGACCAATCAATACATTGCACCGCCGCCCCGTAACGGCCATTAGTTGACTGTCGGACGAAGCGATCCCGGACGTAGATCGGCAGGTGCACGTAGAGGTGTGCCAGGTAGAGGAAGAACGGCCGGTTCCGATTAGAGCGTAGGAACTCCACCGCGTCGGCAACGTATGCCTCGGTAAGGGCAGCCTGGTCGGGCTGCTCGGCTACTACGTCGTCGTCCCGCATAAGAGGAAGGGGCGGGCGGTTAGCCAGCATCGGGGCGTCGTTGGGCACCGGTGTTCCTAGTTGCTCCATGATGTCGCGGTAGGACTGCCCCTCGGGCGGTAAGGCCTGCCGACCCATGTCGTTGCTGTAGGGGAGGCCAAACCATCCGTCGAAACCATGGCGGGTAGGCAGGAACTCCGGTTGGTCTCCGCAGTGCCACTTTCCGACCAGCCGGGTGGCATACCCAGCGTCGCTGAGGAGCCGGGCGATGGTGATCTCGTCAGGGTGCAGCCCCTGAGCCTGGCCGGGGAACAAGACGGGAGCGTTGTCGATGCTCCGCCCACCGAAGCCAACCCGGAGCGGATAACTACCGGTAAGCATCGCGGCCCGTGACGGCGAGCAGACCGGTGACGCCATGTAGAAGTCGGTGAGGCGGGCCCCTTCAGAGGCCATGCAGTCCAGGGTCGGGGTCTCATGCTGAGTTGAGCCGTAGCACGACAGGTCGCCGTAACCCAGATCGTCGCAGTTGATGAGGATGACGTTCGGTCGTCGACTCATGGCTGGCCCTTCAGTCACCGTGATCATCCTGCGTGGGGCAGCAGTCTGCCGAAGCGGGCCCGGGGACCGGACCCGGTCTGGGGGTCAGACCGAGACTACGGTCCGCTCCATGAGCGACGAAGCCGAGAGCCAGAAGGTCGTTATGGAGTGGGAGACCCCCACCCACGCAGAGATAATCGAGATTACGAAGGCGCACATCATGGGGATGGAGGCCTCCGATGACGATGCCGTGTGGTGTGTGGTGGGTATGCACCACGTGCTGTTACACACCGTCGGTCGACGATCGGGTAACGAACACAAGGTGGCCTTACCGTTCTGGCGTGATGCCGACGGGCATCGGATTGTGGTCGGATCGTTTGCCGGGGCGACGAATGACCCGGCGTGGGTCCTGAACCTACGGGACCGGGAGGCCAATCCCCGGGTGAAAGTCAGGGTGCAGGGCGGCATGTTCTGGTCTGAGCACGAGGTCCTCGATGCAGGCCCAACCCGTGACGCCCTGTGGGCGGCCCTCGTGGAGGATCGCGCGTTTTATGCCGACTACCAGACAAAGACGGACCGGGTGATACCACTGGTGCGCCTGGCCGAGACTGAATCCATCACCGATTAATCGATCGGTCATCGATCAGGTAAGGCGGATTATCGAGAGCCCGATTTCGGGGCTCAAGCACCGGGGTCCTCAGGGTCGGCCTGCACGGGGATGGTCCACGCGCGTGGCCCAGATACAGCCGTCGCCGGTGTCCGCGCGAACCGAGCCGGCAGCCGGGGCGGTGAGGATGTACAGGGTCCGCCCGTCGTCACCACCGAGGGTGCAGGCGAATGCCTGCTGTGGAGTCTCGATGCGGTGGGTGATCTCGCCACCCTCCAACACCCGGAGCACTCCAGAGGTGGCCACGTCCGCAAACCAGATTCCACTCGCTTCGTCCATCGTGCAGCCGTCGGGCGCCGACTGCGGAAGGGGAGCCCACACACGGCCCGGGCCCGGTGTTCCGTTCCTGTCAAGGTTGAAGGCGGTGTAGCGCTGACCGAATGTTTCCCCCACAACCAGGGTCCGCCCATCGGGGGTGATGACAGAACCGTTGGGGAACAGCAGGTCGCCGGGCCCGACGTCGACGGTTCCATCCGGTCGCACCACGGCCAGAGTTGCGGCCTGTGGGTGGCCATAGTCGGTCTCGATGTCCCAGCCGAAGTTCCCCACGTATGCGGTGCCGTCAGCCGCGACGACCATGTCGTTGCAGTGCCAGGTGGCGACTTCAGAGAGATCGGCGTGAATGATCACCTCGCTGTCCACTACACGGAGAACCTGTCTGGCCACCATGGCTACGACGAGCAGGGAGCCGTCGGGCATCCACCCAAGCCCGGAGGGTTGTTCGTCGCCCAGGTCCAGCACGGTTTCGCGTTCGCCATCCGGTGAAACGGCGTAGACGCGGTGCTGGTAGAAGTCGCTGTACCAAAGGCGGCCGTCGTGCCAGCGAGGCCCCTCGCCGAAGTCCAGGTCGTTGAGCACCAGTTCGAGTTCTGCCATCAAGGCCTCCCGGATCTCGTCCCGATATTACGGGAGGGTCTAAGCGCTGGTGAAGGCGGTGCTCCGCCTAGCCTTCGGCGCCGATGGGCTTCCGAGCGCTGGCACCTTACGTTTGGCCGATCTACGGGCCCTGGATGTCGGCCAGCCTCGGCATGAGCCTCCTCCTGGTCGCATTGCCAATCATCCTGGTTGGGGATGGCCACGGGTACGCCCTGGCCAGCATTGTGGCCGGTGCCGGGGGTGCGGGAGCTGCCACCGGGGCGCTACCCGTAGGTTGGGCCACTGATCGGTGGGGTCCGGCCAGAGTGGGGGCGGGGTCCCTCGTGGCCATGGTGGGTTCAGCGGCCGTCATGACGGCCAGCGGAACGGTCGTCCTTTTGGGACTTGGCCACTTTGTGTTCGGGGCCGGCGCGCTCGGTGTGATGCTGTCGCGCCAAGCTGACCTGACCCGTCGGATTCCACTCCAGCTCCGCGGCCGAGCCATGTCACTGATGGGCGGGACAATGCGGTTCTCAGTTCTACTCGGGACCATCGTTGGCGGAGTCCTCGTCGATGTGGCGGGAGCCCGATGGACCTTTGGGGCTGCCGGCCTAGGAGCAGCGATAGGCATTCCGGCGGTTCTTCCTGGGGCCCTCAAGCCGGAAAGGGAGGTTGCTCCGATCGGTGCCGGAGGTCCGGACCTGTTGGAGGTGATACGGGCGAACCGGCGGCGTCTACTGCACGCAGGCCTATTCGGGATGGCTGCTATGACGACGCGTGAGGGTCGGATGGTGTTACTGCCCCTGGTGGGGGTTGCCTTAGACCTTCGACCATCGACCATCGGGATACTGGTGGCTGCCGGCTACAGCGCGGACCTCATCCTCTTCCCGCTGTCGGGCTACATCATGGACCGCCTGGGTCGCCTAGCGGCCATAGTGCCGGCCTACGCACTACTCGCGCTCGGCCTCCTCAGCCTGCTGGTGGTGGACTCGGCGACAGGGGTTTTGTTTTCGGGGTTGGTGATGGGCGTCGGGAACGGCCTGAGCGCCGGCTCCCTATTCACCCTGAGTAGCGACCTAGCCCCCAAGGAGGGAACGGCGTCCTTCCTCTCGGCTGTCGCGCTGATCACCGACGGCGGTCGGGTGCTTGGACCGCTGGTTGTGGCGGTAGTGGCCAGTCTCGGCAGCTTGGATGGCGCAGCGGTTGGCCTGGCCCTAGTCATGACCCTCGGCCTGGTCTGGCTGGTGACCGTGGTCGGCGAAACCTCAACCTAGGTTGCCTCGAATGGTGAGCCTCTTTTCTCCAACGTCGTTGGGAACTCTGAAACTCCGGAACCGGATCGTCATGGCGCCCATGACCCGCTCACGATCCACCGAGAACGGCGCAGCGACCGACCTGATGGCCTGGTATTACGGGCAGCGGGCTTCGGCAGGCCTAATCGTGACTGAGGGGATCGCCCCGAGCGAGGACGGCAAGGGTTATTGCCGCACGCCGGTCCTGGACTCGTCGGAACGGGCCGACGGTTGGCGGCCAGTAACCAGCGCCGTACATCAGCGCGGCGGGCTGATCGTCGCCCAAGCCATGCACTGCGGACGAATTGCCCATAAAGACAACAAGACTCCGGACGCCGAGACTGTGGCTCCGTCAGCCGTCCGTGCCACAGGAGAGATGTACACGGACGGCAACGGCCTGCAGCCCTTCGACCAACCACGAGAACTGACGGAATACGAGGTTCCAGGAGTGGTGGCGGAATACCGGCGATTCGCTGCCCTGGCTGTCGAAGCCGGATTCGATGGCGTCGAACTCCACGGGACGAGCGGCTACCTACCGGCCCAGTTCCTGTGCACGGGAACAAACCGGAGAACCGACGCCTACGGCGGGCCAGTCCAGAATCGGATCCGGTTTGTGGTTGAAGTGCTACACGCAATGGCCGACGAGGTGGGAGCCAACCGAATCGGCCTCCGCATCTGCCCGGGGAACCCCTTCAACGACCTTCAAGATGAGGGTCCTTCCGACGTCGAGGACACCTTCCGGGCACTTCTGGAGGAGATACGTCCCATGGGGCTCGCCTACCTACACGTCATCCGTCTGGCGGGAGCGCACCTGGACAACCTGGCATTGGCCCGGGACCACCACGACGGAGCACTAATCGCCAACGACTCCTTCGACGCCCGAGAGGCCGAAGATGCCATCACCGCCGAACGATGTGACGCCGTGTCGTTCGCGCGGTACTTCCTGGCCAACCCCGACCTAGTTGAGCGCTTCGCTGATGGTCTGCCGTTGGCTCGCTTCGATTCACGCACCCTTTACACCCCGGGGCCCGCCGGCTACATCGACTATCCGACAGCTGGAGAGGCGTGACAGCCCGATTCGGCAACAGGAGGAAAGCGCGCACGAGGAGCTGCTCGGGTTCGACCTGCCACCATCTACGGGTTGGCGGACCAGCCGCGGCGCGACGATCCTGACGAGGCATGCACTACGTGATCCACGCCCTGGACCGCCCTGACGCCGGCGACCTGAGGGACCAGACCCGACCGGACCACCTGGCGTACTTGGCCGGCTTTGCTGTGACGTTCGGTGGGCCCCTCCTGGATGATGACGGCCAGATGTGCGGTTCTCTGATCGTCCTTGACGTCGATACCCGCGAGGCGGCCGAGGAGTTCGCGGCCGGGGATCCCTACGCCGAGGCGGGCCTGTTCGAACGAGTCACGATTACAGGCTTCCGACCCCTACTGGGCACCTGAGTCTCGCCTACGTACTCACCGGTCAGTCCAAGCCGGCCAGAAAGTCCAGCATGGCAGGATTGACTACGTCTGGCGCCTCGAGGTTGCTGGTATGGCCGGCGCCGGGAACCACCACGAAGGTTGACGGCCCCGAGAGTGATTCCGAGACGAGGCGCCCCCGTTCCACTGGAATGGCCATGTCCGCGTCGCCGTGAAAGACGATGCTCGGACAGGTGATCTCACCAAGACGTTCGACGATCGAATCGCGTTCGAAGAGACAGTCCTTGGCCCCCACCCACGCGGCAATCGGCTTGGAGGTCCACTTGCCCCGCCAGTAACGGGCGTCGGCGTAGCCAGGGGCGAACAGGAACATCTGGAGGGCATCACCGATCTCGCCGGAAAGCCCCATGGCGCCAGCGGCGTCGAAGAGTCCCTGGTACTGCGCCCGATCCTCGACGGAGAGAGCTTCGGCCTCGGTGTCGACTAACACCATGGCCCGAACCCGGGCAGGGGCGGTGAGCGCGACCCGCAGCGTCAGGAAACCGCCCTGAGACATACCGCCGAGCACCACACGATCAATGCCTAGGTGGTCAAGCAGCCCGACCACGTCGGCAGCCAGGTCCCAGTAGTCGAAGGGCTCGGTGTGGGTTGTCTGGCCCCAGCCCCGTTCGTCGTAGGTCACGACCCGCCATCCGGCGCCGGTGAGAGGACCAACCTGATGCACCCACATCTCATGACCCATGCCAAAGCCGTGGCTCAGCAAGATGGCTGGCCCGTCGCCACCGGTGTCCAGGTAGTGGATGGTCTGGTCATTGACATCGGCGAAGGGCACGGTTGATCTCCTCGGGTGCTCCATGTTGGGCTGACTGGTTAATCGATCGACGGCCGCGTTCGGGATGAAAACTCGCAACAGAGCGCTTAGCGAAATCTACTCTGGGGACCTGTGACCGTCGGCTACCGCAACCCGTTTCTGGCCGCCAGCGAAAACCCGATCGCCCACGGCCGGTGCGACCAGCAGGACTGCACAGAAATAGCTGGGGCCATTCCTGACGGTGCCGTCGAGTTGGGCGACGAGGAGAGGCAGTTCACGTGGCTTGGTCCCGGCCACTTCGGCGGTTTGATTTCCGGCCCGTACCCCGACGGGAAGCGCACAATCTGGAGCAACGGCCGCGAGCGGCTGGTCAAGTTGGATTACGAAACCCTGGAGGTCTTGGCCTCCCTGGATCTGCCTGGCTCGGGGTCCAGCACGATGGAGGACTGGGAGGCTGGCGTGGCGGGCCTTGACGAGCTTGAGGGCGATGAGGCGGTCCTTCACGCCGCTGATCTGGCCGCCCGGTTCCTAACTGGTCTTGATGGCGTGTACTCCCTTCTGGACGCGGACCACACCATGTTCTTGGGGCGCAAGACGGGTGCCGTGGCTTACGCAGAGGTGGACCCGACGGATCGTTGTTCGCCGTTGGTGGAGGTCGCACGGTGGGCCAAGCCGGCGGAGGTCGAGGGGTCGTTCGTAGGCGTCAACATGACCCCCGACGGGCGCCTGGTCCTGTCGACTGACCACGGGTGGTTGGTCAGCCTGGCCCGGGACTTCTCTGACCATGTGGCCATCCGACTCCCTGGTGCGGACAGGGATGCAGCCGACCACTGCGCTCGGATGGAGGCCGAGCGGGGCAATACGGGATACGGCTGGGTACGTACGAGTATGTGTTGTGACGAGACGGGGGGCGTTTATGTCAGCTCGGTGGACCACACCCACCGGGTGGTGTGGACCGGTGAGCGCTTCTCGCTAGACGAGGCCGACGGTGCGTGGAGCGCTCGCTACAGAAACGAAACCGGCCGGGGCTCAGGGACTACGCCGTCGCTCATGGGGTTCGAGCCCGCGGATGACCGTTTCGTGGTCATCGGCGATGGCGACGAGGTGGTCAATATCACCTTGTTTTGGCGAGACAGAATCCCCGAGAATTGGGAACAGCTCCCCGGGGCCCCATCCCGGCGGATTGCCGGCTTGGGGCCGGCCCATATGGGCGATCTGACCCGCACCGCCATCCAGACCGAACAGTCGATCACCGTGTCGGGCTATGGGGCCATGACAGTCAATAACGAACCGGGCTCCCTTCCCGACTGGCTTCCGGCCCGGGGAGCCCGCCTCTTGTGTTTTTTCTTGGGACATCACGAGCGGTTCACCCCGTATGGCCTCCACAAGTACGAGTGGGACCCGTTAACCCAAACTTTTAGGGAGGCGTGGGTGGCCACTGACGTCAGTTCCCCCAACTCAGTGCCCTACATAAGCCAGGACTCGGACACCGTCTACACATGTGGAACCCGAGGTGGAAAGTGGACCATCGAGGCGTTGTCCTGGTCGACAGGGAAGTCGCGGGGCCACTGGGTGATGGGAGATTCCCGCTACAACGCGCTGGGCGGGGGCGTTCACCTCGACGAGGACGGTCGCCTCGTGTACGGCACCATTTTCGGGAAGGCCCGGATACTACGAGCACCCTGACCATCGACCGTCAGGGGACAAATGTCCGACCTCCCGGAGGTGTGAGCGAGAGGCGGACCGGCTACAAACGGGTGCGTGGAACGGCCACCGGACCGGCGGGCTGAGGCGCTGGACGCTCTCGACGGAGGCACTTTTGACGCCCTCGTGGTGGGCGGTGGCATCAACGGGGCGGTCTCGGCCCTCGCCCTGTCGGCCCACGGCCTGCGGGTGGCCCTTGTGGAACGCCACGACTTCGGATCCGGTACCAGCCAAGAGTCATCATGCATGGTCTGGGGTGGATTCAAATACCTGGAGAGCCGCGACCTTCGCTTGGTGGCCGGGCTCTGCGACTCTCGAAATCGGCTAGCCCAGGCGTTTCCGACCCGCCTCGCCGAGACTCGCTTCCTGGCTGCCCTGGATCACGGGGCGCCCTTTCCGCCGTGGTTTGCTTCGTTAGGGGCTGTGACCTACTGGGGCCTGGGGCGTATGGCCACCCAGCCTCCCCGCCATCGGCCGACAGCCAGCATCGAACGCTTAGAACCGTCGGTTGATACTTCGATGGTGCGGGGCGGCATCGAGTACTCCGATTACCTGCTGGTAGACAACGATGCCCGCTTCGTCTCGGAGATGGCGCTACAGGCCGTGCGGCACGGGGCGGTTATCGCCAACCGTGTTGATGTAGTGGCCGCTGAAACAGGAGTGGGTGGCTGGCGGGTGGGCCTGAGCGACGTCCTGGCCGACCGGACCTTCCAGTGCTCAGCGTCTCTCGTCGTCAACGCAGCCGGTCCCTACGTGCCGGACGTAGGGCACCTAACCGGAACAGCCACCAACCACCGTTTGGTGTTTTCAAAAGGCATTCACCTGGTGGTGCCTCGGATCACTGACTCGGGACGGATATTGGCGTTTTTCGACGATGACGAGAGGTTGTTCTATGTGCTTCCGATGGGGGACCGTTCGGTTATCGGGACGACGGACACCCCTGTCGAGGATCCCGACGTGTCGGTGACTGGAGAGGACCGATCGTTTTTGCTGGAACAGATCAACGCCCGAATCGACCTGCCGCATCCGCTAACAGTCGCCGACGTGATTGCCGATCGCTGTGGAGTCCGGTCGCTCGTCGTGGAGCCCGGGGGATCGGCTGAGGGCCGGGACTGGACAGAACTGTCGCGGCGGCACGCTGTGGAAGTCGACCGAACTCTTGGTGTCGTGTCAATTCTGGGCGGCAAACTTTCCGACTGTCTTAACGTAGGCGACGAGGTCGTCGAGGCCGCAGAGAGCTGCGGTTTGGAGGTCCGCACGCCGGTGACGCGGTGGTATGGCGAGCCTGGTCGTACAGCCCGACGACGATTCAACGAGCGGGCATCCGATCTTGGGCTGAACCAGCAAGTGGCCGAAGACCTTTGGCGCCGCCAAGGTATGCGGGCCTTCCCGACACTCGACCTGATCGACGAGGACAGAACCCTGGGCGAGCCAATGGGTGGCCTGATGCCCCTCACCGAAGCCGAGGTTCGAGTCATGGCCGACCATGAGCGAATCCTCGAACCAGAGGACTTCCTGCGCCGCCGAACCATGCTCGCCCAGGTGGAGCGGGACGAGGACCTAGCTGGCGACAAGGCAGTACAACGGGCGTTGGGGATCCTGGGAATGGTTTAAGTCCATTGCTGAAATCCTGACCTCGTTAGCCGGTTAACCGGCTCAGGAGCCCCGTGGGACCGTGTCTTGTGGCAGGTGTCCTTCATTGCCTTGTCGACCTGGCTTCTGAGCGCGAAATTGGATCCATGCAGTTTTTCCAACGGAGACGGTGGATCGATCCAGACCGGTTGATGGAGGGCCATGCCGCGTTTGTCCGACAACTGGAGTGGATTGACGCCCATACAAACATGGACATGGCTGGGTGGCGGCTTGCTGACAGCGACCCGCTGGGGGCAATACTGGCCACGACCACTTACGACGATCACGACTGGTTCCTGGCCGAGAAGGACTACCTCCAGACCTTGTCCGCCTACGGTCCTGTTAACAACGCTGCGGCATCTCTGACGGTCGGCGAGGACACCTTCGAACGGTGGGACAGCGTGGAAGACCTCCCGGTCGGTTGGTCCCTTGACGATACATTTTGGCAGCTAACGGACCCGACTGACGTCGAACGGTCGGGTGGGAGAGCTACCCGGTGGACGAACGTGGAGGGCGCAGCGGGCTGCACTGCCTGGCTATTAGATGCCGATGGCCCGATGGTCGAACCGACCGGTGTCCGTATCGAGCACTGGGAACGAATTCACTAACCAGGGGACGTCGTGTCGGGTCAGCCCCCTGAACCGTCTGTTGGCCACGTGTGGTGGCTGGGGTGCCGCTGGTCGACCTCGCAGTCGTGCTTGTCAAGGTGGTGATGCCACCCAGCTAGTGGATGGAGGACCCACTTGCTGACCGAGTGAGCGATTTCGCCCGATCGAGCCAGGATGGGCTGGAACGTTGATTGATGCTCGACGGGTACGGCCTGCCGGACCCGGACCCGGTACGAGAGATAAAGAGCCAGAACGGCCAAGCAGGTAGCCAACGACCAGAAGTAGGCAGAAGGCCCGAGGGCCTGTACGGCCATTCCAATGATCATTGGGGCGGCCATGGCTCCGAAACTGGAAGCCAACACGAGGGTCGATGCGGCCGCCACCCGCTTCTCGGCGGGGACCCAGTCGTTGGCTAGGGCAACGAACTGCCCGTAGAGAGGGAATACGAAGGCTCCGAAGACCAGGTTGACGATCAGGAGGACCATGCTGGTCGCCGGAACCAGCGCTCCGATACAGGCCAGTCCACACGACGTGATGGCCACGACCAGGATTACCGCCCGGCGGGGGTACCGGTCCGAAAGCTTGCCCAGTGGGATCTGGAGGGTGATGGCCCCGATCACGGCCGCCGAGGTGAACAAGGTGATTCGGCCGGCGCCCATACCCGACTCGGTACCGAACACGGCGGCCATCGAAGTGGAGGCCGACTGAACGAACGAACAGAGAACGATGCCGACGACCGCCGAGGGGATGGTCCGATACAGGTCCCGTAGTGGCATCTTCTCCTCGCTTGGGACCGGAGCGGCCGTTGAGGCCGAGAGGGTCACCGGCACAACGGCAAGTGAGATGAGGACTGAGGACAGCACGAAGAGCTTGAACCCGTCAGCTGAGCCAACGTTCAGTAGGAGCTGACCGACGGCCGTCCCACCCATCATGACCATCATGTAGGCACCGAGAATGCTGCCCCGCGTTTCGTTCGTGGCCCGGTCATTCAGCCAGCTCTCCAAGATCACCAAGACGCCGGCGTTGCAGGCTCCACCGACGAAGTACACGACAGCCCACGTGACGGGCAGCACGAGCACAGCGTTGATGAGGACGGCGGCCGAAGCAGTCGAGGCCAACGCCGCAAACACTCTGATGTGGCCCACCGCCGAAAGGGCTCGGCCAATTGCCTTAGCTCCCAGCAGATAGCCGGCGAAGTGGACGGCCATCACCGTGCCCATCGCGCTGGCACTAAAGCCCTCAGATTCGGCGCGGATAGGCAGGAGGATCCGTTGTAGGCCATTGCCGACCTGCAGGAAGAGGAAGGCCAAGAACAGCGCCCACACGCCGAGAAGGGACGAAATGGTCGACGTTCGACCCTGTCCCGTGCCGGCCGTCGACCCGTCGGCCGACGGCGGGTTCATCGAAGGGTCCTGACACCCCGACCGACATGGTCGGGAAGGGGAATAACGGCATGGTCAGAGGCCTGGGCTAGGGCGTTACCCAGCACCGGTTCGACCATAGGGGCAACCTCGGGACCATTCAGCCCTCGGGTCACGTGGAGCATCATGGACTCTTGGGTGGCCGCCGGATCGGGGAGGTCCCCAGTGAACAACTCGTGATGAAGATGGATCCTCTTTGCGTCAGCACCCAGAACCCAGCTGTCAGCTCGTATTGACGCGCCCTCCTTGACCTCGCGGAGGTACCGGATTCGGCTTTCGACCGTGTAAAAACTTCCGTGCTCCTCGAGGTACTCGGAGCCGAAGCCGAGGTGGACCAGGACTTCGTCGGAGGCCTGGCCGAATGCCACGCCGTAGTAGCCCTCAGTGAGATGGCCGTTGTAGTCGATCCACTCCGGTGGAACGACGGTGCTCCACACCCGGAGCGGTTCGGGGCTTGCTGCCATCGACCTGACCTCCACAGTCCGGCCGGCCACCGGCATCGGAAGACTGCCAATGGGGTGGTGGTGCCACCGGGGTGGCGTTTACGCCGGCAATCTACGGCCGTCCCGCGCTATGCGGCAATCATCCTCGACGGTCATGGGGCACAGGCGGCCTTGACATCCACTGTTAGCCCAGGGGGCCCGGAGGGAGCGTCTTCGTATCAAGGGTGGCCAACGCCCCGATATCGGGTGCGGGTGCCGTGCCGAACACCTCCTCAGCGGCAGCCAGAAGGGCCACTAGGGCAGCGTCGCCATGACGCCGCCCAGCAAACTGAATCCCGACAGGAAGGCCACCGTCGATGAATCCTGCCGGCAGGGACGCCGACGGTGCGCCGGTCACGGTGATCCTCGAACAGGACCGCATCCAGTGGGTGTAGTGGTCCAGTGACACGCCGTCGATCTCGTCGACCCACTCCATGCCGACCGGGAATGGTGACACCTGGGTAGTCGGCGACAGGAACGCATCGAACTGACCTTCAACAAAGAACCGATCCCAGTCGGATCGGATACGTCCTTCGGTGGCGACTGCCGCGGCGATCCGATCGGCATCTAGAGAAAGGCCCAGCCGGATCTCATAGCGGGCTGTGGCCTTCACACGCTCGTCGTCGACGAGAGGGGCCAGATGGAAGGTCTGAAAAAGGCCGCGCAAGTCTTCGAAGCAGCGATCGGCGCCCCTCAGGTTGGGGCAGGCCTCCACCACCTCCCAGCCAGCATCCGCCAACGCATCGACGGCCCGGGCGGTTGCCGCCCGGACGGGGGGCTCCACCGGAAGGTCCCCAAGGTCAGGAGAGAACGCAACCCGGGGAACGGTCGGGATGGGGTCTGCCGACACCTCGGCAGACATCATCACTCCCAGCAGGAGCGCCATGTCGGCCACCGTTCGGCCCATCGGGCCAGCGATCGGTTGGTCGGTCCGGGGATCGGGATGCACGTCCAAGGGAATAGATCCGGTGGTCGGACGAAAGCCGACTACGGCGTTAAAGGCTGCTGGATTCCGGAGCGAGCCACCCAGGTCCGAGCCGTCGGCGATTGAGAGAGATCCACAGGCCAGACCCACAGCCGCACCGCCACTCGAGCCACCTGCGCTGCGTTTTGGGTCCCATGGGTTGCGGGTCAGACCTAGCACCGGATTGAAGGTGTGGGAGCCCTTTCCGAACTCAGGTGTGTTGGTTTTGCCCACCGGCACCACGCCGCTCCGACGGACATGGGCGACGAGGGGGGCGTCGTCGGTCGGTATGTGGTCGCTGAAGACCAATGATCCCCGGGTGGTCAGGACACCAGCGGTGTCGTTGAGGTCCTTGAACGCGGTGACAAGCCCGCGCAGAGGGGTGCCCTTAAGCATGGTCGGATCGTCATCGAGTCGACCGGCCAGATCCTCAGCTGTGTCCCAGTGGACGGTTGGTATGGCGTTGACCACCGGCTCGGTCATCTCGGCCCGGGTCCGGCAGTCAGCCAGGAGTTCCCGGCACGACGCCTTGCCGGCGTCCAGCAGCGCCTTCTGCTCGGTGGCGGTTAACGCAGCGAGGTCCATCGCCGGCGCACCCTAGGGCACGTCGAAGATGGACCTCTTGCCGGTCTCCGATCGTTCAGCGACCGAAAACGGATCAGTGTCCGTGCAGTTCCCAGCCGTGGGGGACCGACAGCCCGAATTCGGTGCAGGCGTCCGCCACGGCGATGAACAGGAACTTTCCGAACGAGCGTTCGCAGCCAATGAGAAACGATGTCTGGCCACCCTCGTCGTCGCGAACCAGGTCACAACTGACGTTCCCAACCGATGCCGAGAACACGGCACCGTCTGGGGTGAGTTCATTGGACAGGTCCAGGTTGCAGATCTTGTTCAGGGCTGCTGTGGCGTTTGAGCCACTGATTCGCAGCATGGCTCGACCGTGGGTTATGTCGATGACGGTGACGAATCCCTCCCCGGGCTCTCCCTGGAAGTGACCGAACACCTCGGAGAGGGCTGCTGTGATGGCCGACGCCTGTCCAGACCCGGCATAGATAGTCCACTCATCGGGACGGGTTCCGCATACGAGGGCACCGTCGGTACGTCGCTGGCTACTCCCATAGCCCACGCCTAGCTCTGCTGCCGCCCCCGTACCGGCACCGCCCCGAACCTGGACCTTGGTAGTTGAGGCAGCATCGGCCACGGTGACACTCCCGTCTGGAGCGCTCAAGGGACCGACGTCTACCGGGCTGTTGAAGGTGGTCTCAGACACGTTGCCGTGCTCCTTCCGGGTCGACATGGGCGTGGTGTTCCTGGACGGTGGCGGTGACCCGCCGCCCGTCGGCGAGCAGCACGGTGATGGATGAACCCGCAGCAGCCAGCGACGGGTCGACCTGAGCCAGACAGACCGACCGTCCGAGGGTCGGTGACATTCGGCTCGAAGTGATCCGTCCCAGGATCGTGTTCGAGCCGCCGTCCACGATCTGTGCGGCCTCTTCCGGGACGATCTCTGGATCGTCGGTTTGGACGCCGACCAAGATGGGCAGATCGGTCCGTTCGTAGGCGGCTTTCAACTCGGGTAGGCCAATGGTGTCCGGCTTATCCAGCTTTACCAGTCCACCGAGGCCGGCTGTAGGGGCCTTACTCAGCCCATCGGTGTCCTGGCCCACGATGTAGTGGCCCTTTTCCAATCGCAGAATCCGCTGGGCTTCGACACCGAACGGACGGCAGCCGAGATCTTCACCCTGTGTGAGGAGTTCCTCCCAAACGTGGAGTGCATGACCGGACGGCACGTGGACCTCATAGGAGAGTTCACCGGTGAATCCGATCCTCCAGATGATGCAGTCGGACACACCGGCCACTGTGCCCTGGCGCACGCTGAAGTATGGGAAGGCGTCAGCACTCAGGTCGACGCCTTCCACGATGCGCTCCAGCAGGGTTCGGGAGTGCGGCCCGGCCACGTTGATGCTGGTCAAGCCGCCGGTCACGGCAGTCACGTGGACTTGCCACTCGGGACGGTAGGTCTGTAGCCAGTCCTCCAGCATCTCCCAGACGGCGCCGGCACCTGATGAGGTACAGGTCATGAGCCAGTGGTACTCACCTAGGCGGCCAGTGACGCCGTCATCGGAGACCACTCCGTCTTCGGCCACCATGGTGCCGTAGCGCACTCGTCCGATGTCCAGCTTGCTCCACTTGTTGACGTAGACGAGTTCAAGGAGCTTCGACACGTCAGGGCCACGGAGGTCCAGCTTTCCCAGCGGGGTTACGTCAATGAGGCCGACGTTGTTCCGCACGTTGTTGGCTTCGCCCATGGGGTCGCCGTAATGGTCAGGACGGACCCACTGGCCGGCGAGGAGCGGTGAGGCGCCGTGGGCGTCGTGCCAGTCTTGGAGAGCTGATCGGCGCACCGGCTCGTGGATTCGACCGGCCAACGCACCAAGCGTGATGGGGGCGAAGGGAGGCCGCCACACAGTTGTGCCAATCTCGGCCATAGACACCTGGTTGGCCTCAGCCAACACGGCGGCGGCGTTGACCGTCTCCAGCTTGCCCTGCGACGGGCCCATCGTCACGGTGGTGTACCGCTTCATGAGTTCGATGGAGTCGAAACCCTCCTTGGAGGCCTGGATGAGGTCCTTGGAGGAAACGTCCTCGGAGAAGTCGACCATGCCGTGGGTTGTACTCCGGTAGCACTCTGGGTGCGGCGCACGGGTTAAAGGAGTCCGGCTGTCTACCATTTCGGCTGGCTTGTCCCAGGTGGGGCCGTTCGACCTGGTCGTCTGAGCCACCCGGTCATGGCGACGCCGCAGTGCACGGTTGGCTGCCAACGCACCAGTGGCCCGACCATGAACTTCCAATTCGGCAGTCGACCCATCACCAGTGATACCACCGGTAGCCAGGATGTTGCTGGGAAGCGAATTGGAGAAGTATCTAGCTGACGTGGCGTCGTAGACGGGCCTGTCGCCGGCCATGTTGAGCAGCGAAGTGGGGGCGGTCCAGCCTGTGGCGGTGACCACCAGGTCGGCGTTAACGGTCCGCCCGTCGCTTAATACAACCTTGGACACGCGGCTCTTACCTTCCGCCGACACAATGCCTTCGCCCTTGCGGGCGTCCAGCACGGCAACGACCTCTACGCCAACCCGCTCCAGGTCGGCTACCGCTGCATCCCCATCAGCATTGGCGCTCATGACCACGGCTCTGTTCCCTGGCTTAACGGCCCAGAGATTGATGAGCCGCCGGGCGGCGCCGGAGAGAATGACACCTGGGGTGTCGTTGCCTGCGAACACGTACGGACGCTCCACCAGGCCGGGCGCCACGACCATTACTCCAGCTCGGGCCTTGATAAGCCGTTCCGGGGCAATGTCGTGGCTTCGCTGCATGATGGAAATCCAGTTGTGGTCGTAGCGACCGGTCACCGTCGAGTCGACCAGCACCTCGATGTTGCCGTTGGTGCGGCAGGCTGCAGCAAGGTCCGCACCCTGTGCCCGTTGGGCCTCGTCACCCCACAGCAGGTGTCCACCGAGGTCGTCGTACTGCTCGACGAGGAGGACCGAAGCACCGTTGTCGGCAGCTGCCAGAGCCGCGCCCATGCCGGCCGGGCCACCACCTGCTACAAGGACGTCCGGGTGGACGTACCGCTTGTCGTAGGCACCATGCGTGCTGGTTTCCCAGTGAATTCGGCCACCTGGTGCAAACTTCTTTAGGACCTTTTGGTACAGCGGCCACAGAAACTTCGGACGCATAAAGGTCTTGTAGTAGAAGCCTGAGGACAGGAACCGTCCAACCAACTGGTTCGCAGCACCGAGGTCAAACTCGAGGCTGGGCCACACGTTCTGGGTGCTGACCACCATGCCGGCTTCCAGGCGGCGGCTACCGGCCCGGACATTGGGCTCGTCGCCAACCTGTACGAACAGATTTGGGTCCCAGTGGTCGGCGGTAAGAATGCCGCGCTTGCGGTGGTACTTCATACTGCGGCCGAAGACATCGACTCCACTGGCCGCAATCGCCGAGGCGATGGTGTCACCCTGGTAACCGGTGATGGATTTTCCGTTCCAGGTGAACGAAAGGCTCGTGGACCGGTCAATGATCTCGCCCGGTTGGGCGACAAGTCGGTTACTCATGACGCCTCCTGGCCGCGGATCTCGTTGGTCGCGGTGTTGCGCTCAATGGTGAAGTATCGACGGCAGCCTCCCCGGCAGTACCAGGTCTCGGTCACCCAGCCAGCAGGGTTCTTCCGCATGTACAGGTATTCGCGCCACTCGACCAGAGAAGCCGTCGAGGGGTCGGGGCGGGGAACGAGCTCTCCGCAGTTCCGTAGATCGCCCGAGTTCCGGGGACCACAGTTCGGGCAAGGTACGACAATCATTAGTGACCCACCGCTGCTGCGCCCTTTTCACCGACGAGGTCTCCCTCGGTGAAGCGCTCAATTCCGAACGGGGCGATCAGGTCCGCTGTGCGGCCGGTGGCGATCGTCTCCGCCAGGGTTTCGCCGGCCACCGGGCCGGCCTTGAATCCGTAGGTACCCCAGCCAACGTCAACTAGGTAACCGTCCACGGGCGTGAAGCCCATGACAGGGGAGTAGTCGGGCGTCATGTCGCAGAGGCCTGACCACTGACGTAGCAGACGCATCTTCGAGATACCCGGCATGAGCTCCAGTACGTGTCCGGCCAGTTCCTCGGTGAACTCGAGGGTTCCGTTGACCCGGTAAGTACCAACCGGGTCAACGGAGGCGCCGAATACGAGCTCCCCCCGGTCGGTCTGGCTGACATAGACGTGCAGCGAGCCCGACACAACCACCGTCGGTAGGAACACCTTGCATGGTTCGGTGACCGCCGCCTGGAGAGGGTGAGTGGTGATGGGTAGAGGCACACCGGCCATGTTGGAGATCAGTGAGGCCCAACCAGCCGTGCAGTTGACAACCACGGGAGAGTTGATGTCTCCGCGACTGGTCTTCACGCCGGTGACCCGACCGCCGGCGCCCTTTCCGCCGGGCCCGGAGCCGCCTTCAACGTTGATGTCAAGGACTTCGGTCTCCTGGAGGATGTGAACCCCGTGGTGGTCGGCACCCCGGGCGTACCCCCAGACGACGGCGTCGTGGCGGACTATCCCGCCAGGGGGGTGGTACAGGGCGCCCATGATCGGGTACCGGGTGTTCGGCGAGACATCCAGGCTTGGGGCCTGCTTCTTGACCTCCTGAGGGTCAATCACGCTGGAGTCGATGCCCTGGAGCTTGTTGACCTCGGCTCGCCAGTGCATGGTCCGCAGCGCTCCGTCGGTGTGAGCCAGGGTGAGATGGCCCCGCCGGGAGAACATGATGTTCAGGTTCAGGTCGGTGGCCATCGTGTTGTACAGGTCCAACGACCGGTCGTAGAAGGCCACACCCTCAGGCGTGAGGTAGTTGGAGCGGACGATGGCCGTGTTACGTCCGGATCCGCCGCCACCGATATACCCCTTGTCGACGACGGCGACGTTCGTAATGCCGTGGTTCTCGGCGAGGTAGTAAGCGGTGGCCAAGCCGTGGAGACCACCACCTATGACGACGACGTCGTACGAGTCGCGCATCTCCGGGCGACGCCACATCCGTGGCCAGTCACCCCTGGTCAGGCCGTGCTTGATGAGCGCGCCTGCTGAGTACTTCGGGGGTCGCTTCCCCATGGGCTAGTTCACCTTCCTTGCTTGGTCCTCGACGCTGCGCCACGGAAGCGGGTTGACCCCGGTGCCATAGAGCGGCTGGTCGTCGGTCTCATCGCCGACGGGAATCCGTGAGATCCCAACGAACCGGTCAGCGAGCATGTTGTGGAACCGATGTAGTGGCTCCTCGAACCGTGGGGAGAGGCGACCCGGCGTATAACTGCCGGTCGACAGACCCTTATGTCCCCGTTGGACGATGTCGATGTCCTCGGCATTTACGTCTAGCCAGAAGTTTCGGGTGACGGCAAAGTCCTCGTCCGCCACCCGTGTGTTGGATGGGGGAAGCAGCCAGGTGCAGCACTCCCGGGTGAAGCCCGGGGCTACGGGGTCCAGGCGCATCACGAAGACGTGATTGGGCAAGATGCTGAGGAGCACGTTAGGGAACAAGGCGATGAAGCGGCCGCTGGACAAGTCGGACTGGCTGAGCCCCTCGGCTGGAGGCAAGGCGTCCCAGTCGCCACGCTCGTCGTTAGACAGCGGAGTGGTCGTCTGACCGCAGTACATGCCGATGCCCTGGTAGCGGTAGTGATCCTGCACGCGGGAGACCTTGGCAAGTTCGGGATGCACCCAGCGCAGGTGGTAGTACTCCTGGAAGTTCTCCGAGACAAGCTTCCAGTTGGCTTCGAATTCGAGATCCCGGGTGAAATGGCTCCGCCAACCGGCGAGGCGGTAGCCGGCAAGCCGCTGATCGAGGTCACCGAACCAGTTCTCGATCGGTGGCGCCTCGTCGGACAGACAGACGAACAGGAGGCACTGCCAGGAGGCCACTCGTACCTTGTGGAGTCCGTAGTTGGCCGGGTCGAATCGGTCCACGCCGGCATCGGCGAACTGGGGAGTGGCCACCAGGCTTCCGTCCCGGTCGTAGGTCCAACGGTGGTAGGGGCAGCGGATGGTCGACCCCAAGGTGCAGTCGCCCTCCAGCAGCTCTGTGCCGCGATGTCGACAAGCGTTGAAGTAACCGCGCAAGTCGCCGTCCTGGTTGCGGGTGAGGATCACAGAACGGCCGGCCACAGATCGCACGATGGCGCTACCCGGAGCGTCCAACTCATCGTGAGTTCCCACGCAGACCCAGGAGGTGGAAAAGACTCGCTCCTGCTCCTCGGCGTAAAAGGTCGGGTCGGTGTATACGGCGGCCGGGAGGGCGTGAGCCTCCAGTATTGGGCGGCGGGTACCCACCCAGGCCTCCTCGGAGGTCCAGTGGGTCCCAGTAGCGGCGGTCTGCGCGTCGGTTGAGGTACTCATGGGCGCGTACGCCCCCGTACCGGAGAGGGGGCGGTGAAAAGGTAGGGCTGGTTTCACTCCGTGTAAAGGATGTGTACTCTCATGGGGGTATGAGACGAATTGATACCCATGGGTCAACCGACCTTCCGAGTACCCAGGGGCTAACCACGTTCGCCATCGTGGCTCGACACCACAGCTTCTCCAGCGCCGCGGAGGAACTCGAGGTGGGACAGTCGGCGGTGAGCCACGCCATCCGACAACTAGAACGGTGGTTTGGATGTGCCCTCTTCGATCGCGACCATCGGGGCATTCGCCTCACCGAGGAGGGGAGGATCCTGGCCGACGGAGTGGGAGCCGGCCTGGCCCGCGTCCACCAAGCCGTCCGCGACGTCCAGAGCCTCCAAGATCTTGCCACCGAAGTCGTCACAATCTCGGTCTCCACGGCGACAGCCAGTCACTGGTTAATACCCCGACTGGCCCGGTTCAAAGTGGCACATCCCGAGATCGACGTCCGTTGTGTAACCACCGATTCTGATCGGAACTTCGACACCGGAACGGTCGACCTCTTCGTCCCCGTGGGTCGGGCCCGCTGGCCAGGATGCCAACGCTGGCCACTAATGGAGGAAACTGTCTATCCGGTTTGTAGTCCCGAATACGCGACATCCTTGGGCCCCACCCCATGGTCGCTGGGGGTCCTCATGGGAGCCGAACTCCTAACGCTCCAGGAGCGCCACCGCTCGAGGATGCGGTGGTCGGAGTGGTTTAAGGCACTGGGGGCCGGAGCGCCTGACGGAGCAGGGGTGGGAGTTACAAACGACTACACAGTGCTCCTGCATGCCGCAATGGAAGGTCAGGGGGTAGGCCTGGGCTGGCACCACCTTGTACACGATCTAGTCAAGCAAGGTCGCCTTGTGAGGCCGGTAACCGAATCGGTGACGACCGCTGACCCGATGTGGCTCAACGCTCCACCAGGACGGGCCCTCACCTCGGCAACCGAAGTGCTGCGCGACTGGCTCCTTACCGCAGACTGAGGACACTGCTCTACTCAACGGCGGACCTAGTGTGGGCCGATGCCAGAACTGCACGTCGTCAACCACCCCCTGGTCAGCCACAAGCTGACCCAAATGCGGCGGACCGAGACACCCAGTGAGCGGTTCCGGCAGTTGCTGACCGAGACCAGCCTCCTCCTGGCCTACGAGGTAACACGTGAACTGCCACTGCGAAGCGTCCGAATCACTACACCGATGACCGACACAGATCAGCCCGAATTGGTCGAAGAGCCCGTGGTCGTGTCGATACTGCGTGCTGGTAACGGGCTACTCGACGGTGTTCTCAGGGTTATCCCCTCGGCCCGGGTGGGCCACGTCGGCCTTTACCGGGACCACGAAACCCTCGAGGCGGTCGAGTACTACTGCAAGCTCCCACCACTGGAGGGACGGACGGTCATCGTCGTCGACCCGATGCTGGCCACCGGAAACTCAGCGAGCGCCGCCCTCGACCGAGTAAAGCGAGACGGGCCTGCCGCCATCAGATTTCTTTGCCTCCTGGCCGCTCCTGAGGGGATCGCAGCTCTTCAAGACACCCACCCGGATGTCGCCATCTGGACCGCGGCGGTCGACGAGTGCCTAAACGAGGTCGGCTACATCGTGCCGGGCCTCGGCGACGCCGGTGACCGGATCTTCGGCACGAGCTGAACGTCGACCTCGCCGGTTCCTCCCATCGGCGGCGGTGGCCGCCGTCGGTGTCCTGGTCGCCGTGCTGGCTGGAACGGCAGGGGCCAAGACGGACGACAGTGGTACCTCCGAAAGGGTCGAGGGGCTCACTGAGTATTTCGAAGAAGCCCCTGGTGTGGTCCACCTGACCTTCGACGACGGTCCCGACCAGGTATTTACCCCGGTACTCCTCGATCTCCTCGACCGTTACGGGGCTAAGGCCACCTTCTTCCCCCTCGGTCGGAACCTTGAGCCCCGCTGGGAGCAGGACGACGTGCAGGATCTTCTGAGCCGGGGACACGCCATCGGAAACCACTCATGGCATCACCGGAAACTCACGGAGCACCATCCCTTTGATGTGGCCGCCGACCTCGAGCGGGCCTCGCTGCTACTCCGGGATCTGGCCGGATTCCGACCCTCCTGCTGGCGGGCGCCCTACGGAGAACGAAACGAGATGGTCCTGGCCGTCGCCGGGTCCCTTGGAATGGAACACGTGGAGTGGACAGCCGATCCGCAGGAATGGCAGAACCCGTGGGTGCCGGTGGTTCTGGCCTATCTGACCGGGAAACGTCACGACGGGTCGACAATCCTGCTCCATGACCGAAAATGGCTCTCGCTCCACATCGTGGATGCGGTTGTTCCGGCATACAGCGACGATGGCTGGCGCTTTGAGGTTGTTAAATCCTGCCGGACCGGAGCTGAGCGGGAGGAGCGCATGGCCACACGGGCCGACGGCGACGTTCCCGTCGGTCTGGTTGAAGGCCTGACAAAAGACGGCGACAAGATCCTGCTTACTGGTTGGGCCTACGACGCCGACGCGCCGGAGGGCGGCCTGGAGGTTGTGTTCAACACTGACGGCCTGAGTCCACGTGTAGTGGGAACGACTGGGAGCGGACACGATTTCGCAGTGGTCTTGGCCAGCCCGGCGGGCGTCGGTCCGATTTGTGTCTGGGTGGCTAACGCCGGCCGACCCCGCCACGACACCTCCCTAGGGTGTCACCGCCTGCCCTAAAGCGGGCTCGGAGCGTGACCGGCCGGAGTTACGTACCCTCTTCAGGCATGCACGGCTATCCCGACGGACCAGACCCCACCGAGGAGCGCTCCCTCCTGCGGATCCAGGCCAGGGTGGCGTGGTTCATGCGGATACTGACCACCGTCGATGTCGGGGAGCGGCCCCCCGCTCCTCCTGGACCGGCCATCCACGCTGCGAACCACCGGAGCATGGCCGACCTCCTTCTCTCAACGTGCACGTTTAGCACCTGGGGTTGGCCCATCCGCCCCTTGGTCGCCGTTTCTTACTTTGAACGGCCGCTGATCGGTTGGTTGCTGAGAAAGCTGCGTTGCATACCTGTAGAGGGCACCGAGGCTCTGGACCTTGCCGCTGAAGCACTCCGCGACGGATGGTCTATCGCCATCATGCCCGAGGGCCGGATTGTTCCCGAGGAGGAATGGGCCGAGACCGGCGTTGGTCGGTCCCACCTGGGGATTGGTCGCCTCGCCATTGACACCGGGCTTCCGGTGGTGGCCAACGGGGCCAGTGGAACCGAAAAGCTCTGGCCTCGGGGACGGTCCCTCCCGTTCTTCCGGCCCTGGCGGCGGGTACCGCTGGTCCTGCGTAGTGAGGTGGTCGGGGTGGTGGAGTCCAAACGAGCCCGCGAAGCCACAGACCAGGTCATGGCGGCGGTGGTTCGATGCGTGGCCACCTCGGACCGGATCGCCGGAAGAACTGTCTGACCTTGGGCGCATAGAAAGCGTTTAGCCCACGCCGTGACCAAATCCGCCGGGTCACCAAAGATCCAGGGCCAGGCCGGCGGCTAGTGATCCGCCGAGTTCTCGGGCCGCATCGAGGTCCTTGTCGCTGACCTCCTCCCGCACGACCAGCGGCTCACCAACCGACCGCCAACCCAAGCCGGTGGCCAGTGGCACCACAGCGCCCACAGCGCCCGCCCCATCCCCTCCGGCCTTGACGACTAAGCGGTAGGGCCTCCCACGAGTGTGATCCAGACACGGGTAGTAGGTCCGGTCGAAGAAATCCTTCAATGCGCCGGACATGTAACCGAAGTTCTCTGGGGTGGCCAGGAGGTAACCGTCGGCACCCAGGACGTCCTCGACTCCGGCATGGAGTGCCTCGACCACCTGGACACCAACCAGCATCCCGGCATTGGCAATGGCTGGATCAGAGGCCCCAGCGACCGCAGCCTCGACCAGAGCACGGGTCCCGCCGGAGGCGGAATGCCAGACCACAAGCAAGGTGCGCATGTCGGGCACGACGGTTCACCAGGTCCTGAAGAGCAACGCCCTCAGAAGTGGTACGGGAAACCCGAGTAGTCCTGGGGCCGCTTTTCCAGGAACGCGTCCCGACCTTCCCGGGCCTCGTCAGTCCCGTAGGCCAGACGTGTTGCCTCGCCGGCAAACACCTGCTGACCGACAAGACCATCGTCGATCAGGTTGAAGGCGAATTTGAGCATCCGCTGGGCTGTCGGACTCTTGGCGTTAACGGCGGCCGCCCACTCCAAGGCCACATCCTCAAGGCGGTCGTGGTCAACCACCTCGTTGACCATCCCCATCGAGTGTGCCTGCTCGGCTGTGTACTCCCGACCGAGGAAGAACACCTCACGGGCGAACTTCTGGCCCACCTGGCGCGCCAGATAGGCCGAACCAAAACCTCCGTCGAAGCTGGCCACGTCAGCATCCGTCTGCTTGAAGCGGGCGTGTTCACGGCTGGCCAGGGTCAGGTCGGCCACCACGTGGAGGCTGTGACCGCCACCGGCCGCCCAGCCGGGCACCACCGCGATGACCACTTTGGGCATAAACCGGATCAGACGCTGGACCTCAAGGATGTGGAGACGGCCTGTCCGGGCCGGGTCCACCGTCTCGGCCGTCTCTCCATCGGCGTAGCGATAGCCGTCTTCACCTCGGATCCGCTGATCACCGCCCGAACAGAACGACCAGCCGCCGTCGCGAGGCGAAGGTCCGTTTCCTGTCAACAGCACTGTGCCCACGTCCGAAGCCATCCGCGCATGGTCCAGCACCCGGTAAAGCTCGTCGACGGTGTGTGGCCGGAAGGCATTTCGAACATCCGGGCGGTCAAAGGCCACCCGAACGGTTCCCTGGTCCACGGCCCGGTGATAGGTCACGTCCGTCAGATCAAATCCGTCCACGGGCTCCCATCGCCCAGGATCGAACGTCTCAGAGACAGCGACTTCGCCCATGGCGGGGGAGCATACGGCCCGTTGGCCGACCGGCCTGAACCGGTGTCTACCATCGCAACATGGGAGACCGCAGGGTTGACGTCAGGCGTGAGGCGGTAATCCCCGCCGACCCGGACGTCGTCTGGGCCATCGTGGCTGCTGCCGAACGCCAGGCCGAGTGGTTCCCCGGGATGGTGACGTCGACCGTCAAAGACGACGTCCGCACCGTCGTCGCGGCTTCCGGGGCCATCTTCCTGGAGAAAATTCTGTCCATCGACGACGACACCCGGTGTTTCGAGTACCGAATCACCGGCCCCCTCCAACTCGACCACCACCGAGGGCGCATAACCGTGCAAGACGACCCCGGAGGGGCAAGGGTCGTCTACGAACAAGAACTCGAACCCAAAGCGTTGGCCTACGTCCTGGACGGTGCTCTCGGCGATGCTCTGGTCGGCCTACGGGATCTCGTAACCGACGGGCAGACGTCCCGGGCCTATCAGGACGGTGGTGCCTGATGGGCCGGGGAATCCTGTTCGTAACCACCGACCAGCAGCGGTTCGACGCCCTGGGTTGCAACGGCGGACAGGTGGCCCGAACCCCGGTGATCGACGGCTTAGCCGCTACAGGCGTCCGATTCGAACGTGCCCATCCCCAAAACGTGGTCTGCATGCCGTCCCGGGCCACCATGCTCACCGGCCAGCACGTCCGCACCCACGGAGTCTGGATGAACGGCGTCCCCTTGCCGGCCGATGCACCCACCGTCGCTGGCCTCCTCCATGAGGCGGGCTGGCGGACCGGTCTGTTCGGCAAGGCGCATTTCGAACCCTTCCTAGACCCGTTTCTCCGCTTCGCCGAAAACCAGATGGGAACTTCTGGCTCGACTGACGAAAACGGTCGGCCTCACCGGGGATTCGACCGAATGGAACTGGCCGGCCACGGCCCGGCCGGCCTAGTGCACTACCGACGGTGGATGAGAGAGCACCACCCGGAGCACATCGGTGGCTTCTTCCCCGTCCTCGACCTCAGTCTCAACGTAAACGCCGAAGGAGGCGGGGACAGCGGAGCCCCGCAGGTTCGTTACAACGAGGTACCACGACACGCCTACCACACGGACTGGGTTGCCGATCGGGCTATTGAGTGGCTCCGCGGTCTTGAAACCGACGACGACTGGTTCTGTTGGCTGAGCTTCCCAGACCCCCACCACCCGTGGGACCCGCCGTCTTCCGAACTCCACCGAGTCCCGTGGCGCGACCTGAATCTCCCAGCCGGCTATCCGGAGGACCGAGTGGAAAGAGAGACTGCGCTCGACGCCAAAGCCCCGCACTGGCGGCGTTGGTATGACGGGACCTTGGTCTCCAACTACGAGGCTCCAACCCACTGGACCCCAGCCAGTCTCACCTCCGACCAGGTACGCGAGGTCGACGCCATGGCCCATATCGAGAACGAGTTGATCGACGAGGCCCTGGGCCGGGTGCTGAACGCCCTCGGAGACCAGGGCCGGACGGCCGGGACTGACGTGGTATTCACTACCGACCACGGTGAATTCCAGGGCGACCACGGGCTCCTGTTCAAAGGGCCGTACCACGTGGACTCCCTGATGCGCCTACCTCTCGTCTGGCGCCCGGCACCAAATCGCCACGTAGCCCCAGCAGTGGTGACCGACCCGGTGGGACTGGTGGATCTCGCCCCGACGTTTTGTCGGATTGCCGGCCTCCCAGTCCCGGGCTGGATGGACGGTGAGCCGCTGCCAACTTCGGCAACAGAGGCCACCGAACAAGAACGGCAACGGGTCCTCACCGAATGGGACAGCGTTCATCCAAGCGGCGTCGAGGTCCACCTTCAAACCATCACCCGAGACGGGATGGTGTGCACCCGCTACGAGTCGGGGACCTGTCACGACGGAACCGAGGGCGAGCTCTGGGATCTGGCCGAGGACCCCCTCCAGCGGATCAACCTTTGGGACGACACCTCCCGGAAGAGTCTCCGGGATGACCTCCTATCGGACCTCGTCGACGCACTGCCGCCACGCCCCGCGAACCGACTAAGAGTCGAGTCCCCGGTCTGAGGCGTTACCCATTTCAGCGCGGTCAGCCGTCATCGGTGGTCACCTGTTCCAGGGCACCTGAGGCCAGAAGGGCAGTCACCCGGTCCGGTTCCATCTGCAAGTCTTGGACGCAGAAGGACCAACTGTGCTCCCCGATGAGTGGTGCCGGCCCGCAGGGGGGCTCCGGCATGGCGGAACCTCGTATACACGTCCCCTCTAGGACCATTGGGCCCAGACCGGTCTGGTCGATCTCCACCAAGAAACCCCGCTCCATCAGATGGTGGTCCTCGAGTTGGTCAAACGGATTCGTTACTCGACCAGCGGGCACGCCGACAGATTGACAACGGTCCTGTACCTCAGACGATCCGAAAGTCCTCGTCCATGCGGCCAGTCCGCTATTCACCCGATCCCGCTGTGCCAGGCGACCGTCGGTGGTGGCTAGGTCGGGGCTCGCGGCCCACTCCGGATTGTCCATGGCCTCCCGTAATGCGGCCCAGTCGTCGTCATGGCGGACGCAGACCACGCACCACCGGTCCTCGCCGGCGCATGGGAACACGCCCCACGGGGCACCAATGGGGGAGTCGTTGCCTTCCGGTCGTGCTGCCCCAGGTTCCAGCGCCTCGGCCAGGAGGGCGTCGCCAAGAGTGGCCACCATGGACTCGACCTGTGCGACCTCCACGTGGGCCGGAAGTGATCCCCGTCGCATGCCGATCAGGGTGGCTAGAGCCCCGATGGCGCACAGACGGCCGGCTAGGTGGTCCGGGTGGACCGCGTTGTTGCCCGGCGGGCCGTCGCCGTCGTCGAACGCCCAGAGCCAACTGAGTCCGCCTGCCGTCTGGATGGTGGGCCCGTAGCCCGTCCAAGCGGCCTGGATTCCCCGAGAACCCATTAGTTGGCTGGAGACCAGCACGGCCTTCGGATTGAGTCGTCGGACGTCCTGCCATCCGATCCCCAACCGGTCCATAGTTCCTGTGGAGTTGTTCTCAATCAGGACGTCGGCCCACGCAACCAGGCGCTCCACGACCTCCCGGGCATCGGGATGTTTCAGGTCGAGGCCGAGGCAGCGCTTGTTACGACTGCAGGAGGCGAACGATGGCGTTACCTCACCGCCCATGAATATCCGTAGGAAGTCGGGATAAGACCGGCTCTCCACCTTGACGACGTCGGCTCCAAAGTCGGCCAGCATGCGACCGCACTCCACGCCGACACCGCCGTGTCCAAAGTCGGCTACCCGGAGACCCTCCAGCGGCCGACTGCCGGAGCCGTCGACCAGAGCGGGGAGTTCGAAGGGCGGATCCTGAAACTCGGGCGTGTGCTCACCCGGGTCCGGAGAGCGGAACCGGTAGCCAACCCGCTCCCCGTCAAATTCCCAGAGCCCGGACACCACGGGGGCCCGGGTAGTGGAGGAGACGTCGACATCCCAGAAGGTGCCGCGCGAGGCGAAATGCTCGTCGATCAGTATGTCGGCCGGACTCAACATGGGCGTCGCCACGATGCCGCGCCGTTGGGCCTCCCGGCATCCCTCCACCATCGTCCAGTCCGACCAATGTTTGGCGAACGCCTCATTGATCTGCAGAAGGTGGGATAGGCGGTTAGCGAAGGACTCCCAGTATTCGCCGGCGAACTCCTCCGGCTGATCCATCCACTCCCACATGGCCCGCCACTGGCCGGGTGAAAGGACCACCTGCCGAACGGCCCCGTCGGCGCACGGCACCGTGGGGTACATCAGGCTGTCCCCCTGCCGGAGGGTTGACATACCAGCCCCGAGGTGTCGACGGTGGCTGGCGAGGGGCACTCCCCAGGTGTTCATCTGGGCCATGGCCTCCAGGGCAGACACGTCAAGGTGCTGGCCACCTCCGCCACGGCTACGTTGCACGAGGGCCACCAGGATGGCGTGTACGCCCAGGATCCCCAGGGTGTCACTGGCCAGGGTGCACGGGGGCAGCAGGGGAGGCTTCTCCGGTATACCCGAGAGAGCCAACCAGCCGGACAGGCCAAGGATCACGTCATCGGTGGACTCCATGTCTCGGTAGGGGCCGGTCTGGCCAAAATCGGTGAGCGATGCGACCACGAGCTCAGAGTTGGTGGCGGCCAGGTCCTCGGCGCCAATCCCCAGGCTGGCCAGGTGACCAGGCGGAGATGACTCCACCACCACGTCTGCACGTGCGGTTAAGGACAGCAGACGGTCTCGGTCTACCTGGTCGCTCAGGTCCAAGACCGCACTGCGCTTATTCGTGTTGCGGTAGGCGAAGTACAGCGACGTCCCGTCGGTACCGAACGGTGGCAGGTGTCGACTGGTCGATCCGGTCGGTGGTTCGACGAGAAGCACGTCAGCTCCAAGGTCACCCAGCAGTCGACCGCAAAGGTCGCCCCGGCCGTGGCAGAGGTCGATGACCCGGAGGCCCTGTAGTGGTCGGTTTATGGGGGGCATCCGTCCTCCGGAACGGCAGCGGTCCACCCCGGGTCTACCACCCGATCCCGGGACGTAACGATCCGACGGGTACGGCACCACACCGGATCTCACGGGTACCCTGCGCCTGCCCACCCACGGGCACGTTTGCCATGCACCACCACCCACCCGTTCCCCGTCTCCGTCGGCTCCTGGTGCTCTCTGGAGCCCTACTGGTTGTCCTGGCCCTCCCAGCCGAAGCAATCAAAGAAACCGAGTCCATCCGTGACGCCCGGGACAAGAGGGAGGCGGCCAAGGACAGCGCAGCGACCGCAGCAGAGGCCCTGGAGGTCGTGGCGGCCGCCGACGACGTGGTGGCCGACGCTCTGCATGCCTTGGACGACGCAGTGGCCCTCCAAGAGGCGAAAATTGCCGCCGCCCGGCAGGCCATCGAGGCAGCCGAAGCCGAGGCCACTCTGCGGTGGGTCCAGGCGGACCAGGTGGAGGCCGAGGTGGCCGAGCTTCGGCTCCGGATCCAGGAGCTGGCCATTGATGTCTATATCTCCCGCATGCGGCCGGGCAGCCTGCTTGAATCTCGGGACCTCACTGAGGGCGTCCGGCGGGCCGCCATACTGGACGCGGTGACCGGCGACCGGGGCGACATGGTCGATCGGCTCCGCGCCCTCGAGTCGGACCTGGAGGACATTGCCTTCTCGGCCGACGACGCCATCCGCGAGGCCGATGCGCGCCAACGGGAGTTGGAGTCATCAATTTTGGTCCTAGACCGCCGGATCGCCGCCAAGGAGAACGTGAAGGGCGAGTTGGAGGAGCGGATTCGGGCCTATGAGGAAGAGATCCGGCAGTTCGAACGCGACCAGTACGTCATGGCTATTCTCATCGAGAACCTGATTGCCGAGGAACTCCGCAAGTCGGCGCCCGACCTGACCAAAGAATCCGGCCAAGGCTTCATCATGCCCATGGAGGGAAAGATCGGATCAGGTTTCGGACCTCGGATCCACCCCATCTTCGGGACCAAGCGCCAGCACAACGGGGTGGACATCGGATGTGTCAGGGGTCAGCCCATCTGGGCGGCCAAGGCGGGGAAGGTCATCTTCGCGGGCTGGAAGAACGGCTACGGCAACATCGTCCTAATCGAGCACGAGGGCCCGGTAGTCACCTTGTACGCCCACCAGGAGGAGCTACACGTCTCCAGCGGCTACGTGATCGACAAAGGCGAGGTGCTCGGGAAGTGCGGATCCACCGGATGGTCGACCGGCCCACACCTCCACTTCGAGGTCCGAACCGGTGGCGAGGCTAAGGACCCGATGATCGTCCTCCCGGGCTAGCCCGATTGATCCAACAGCGTCAAAAAGAGCCCCGAAAGGCTCCTTTCGGACGCCTCGATGTTGGTTTAGCCGACAAAAGCCGATGCGAACACTAGGGACACGATCGTCATCACCTTGATGAGGATGTTCATAGCGGGGCCGGAGGTGTCCTTGAACGGGTCGCCCACCGTGTCGCCAACAACGGCCGCCTTGTGGCTTTCCGAGCCCTTGCCGCCGTGGTGACCGCTTTCGATGTACTTCTTGGCGTTATCCCACGCACCGCCGGCGTTGGCCATGAAGATGGCTAAACAGAAGCCAGAGACCAACGCGCCGGCTAGGAAGCCACCCAGGGCATTGATACTGATGAAGCCCATAACCAAGGGAATGACCACAGCCAGCGATCCGGGGAGCACCATCTCCTTGAGCGATGCCGTGGTGGAAATGGCCACGCAGCGCGCCGAGTCCGGGTGTACTCCCGGCTGGCCCTCTCTCAGGCCAGGGATCTCCCTGAACTGGCGACGGACCTCTTCGATCATGTCGTGGGCGGCCCGGCCCACGGCGTCGATGGTCAGAGCGGCGAAAAGGAAGGGCAGCATGGCACCGAGGAACAGGCCGATGAAGACGGTCACGTCGCCAACGTCGAGGGACAACGAGCCACCCGCCTGGCTGACCGCGAATTCGAAGCTCTTGAATAGGGCCAGGGCAGTGAGGGCAGCTGAGCCCACGGCGAAGCCCTTGGCTACGGCGGCGGTGGTGTTGCCAAGGGAATCCAAGGCGTCGGTGACCTCGCGGACACTCGGGTCGAGATCGGCCATCTCGGCGATTCCGCCAGCGTTGTCGGCGATCGGGCCGTAGGCGTCGACTGACACAACCACCCCTGTAGTGGCCAGCATTCCTATGGCGGCCACGGCGATTCCGTATATCCCGCCGTCCAGGGCACCGATGGAGTCGAAGGCCACCTCACCGCCCCAATAGGCGACGCCCACGCCAATACCCAGTAGGGCTACGGAAGTGGCGACCGAGACCATCCCGGCCGATATGCCGCCCAGGATTGTGGTGGCAGGTCCGGTCTCCGTCTGTTTGGCGATCTTCTTCACCGGGCCGAAGTGGTCTGAGGTGTAGAACTCAGCCGTCTTGCCTAGTGCCCAGCCCACGACGAGGCCCCCGATCACTGCGATTGCTAGGCCCATCGGGGAGTCAAAGGCGTCGTTGTCGCCGAATAGCCAGTAGGCAACGCCCACTGTGCCAACAGCGGTCAAGGCCATGGCCACGTTGGTTCCCATGTGGAGGGCTTTTGACAGCGCCTTGGTGTCGGTAGAGCTCCCGCCCTTGACCAAGAAGGAACCCAGAATGGAGGCCACCATGCCCACCAGGGCGATGGCCATGGGGAATGCGAGCAGGGAAATGTTGGTGGTGGCACTGGCCTGCTCGGCACCTAGGCCAAGCGCGAAAGCCACCAGTGAGATCGGGGCGATGATCGACCCTGCGTAGCTCTCGAACAGATCGGCGCCCATGCCGGCCACGTCGCCCACGTTGTCGCCCACGTTGTCGGCAATTGTGGCTGGGTTCCGGGGATCATCTTCCGGGATGCCCGCTTCAACCTTGCCCACCAGGTCGGCGCCCACGTCGGCTGCCTTCGTGTAGATGCCGCCCCCTACTCGGGAGAACAGGGCGATTGACGATGCGCCCAGTCCGTAGGCGGTCACGACCTCGAAGGCGTCGTCGACCTCGAGGATCAACACGAAGAGCACATACACGAACATGAGACCTAGGAGGGCCAAACCAGCAACCGTGAAGCCCATAACTGCGCCGCCCCGGAAGGCGATCGGGAGAGCGCGGCCGGGACCGTCCTTGGCTGCCTCCGTTGTGCGGGCATTGGCCATGGTCGCCACCGTCATACCCACGTATCCGGCAAGGCCAGACAGGAAGGCACCGATCACGTAGGTCACGGCGGCTGCCGGTGCGATCAGGGCAGCGATGAGTACGGCCATCACCACCACAAATACCGAAACCCAGCTGTACTCCTTCTTAAGGAAGGCCCGGGCGCCCTTCTGTATCTCGGTCATGAGGAAGACCATGCGCTCGTCGCCCGGAGAGGCGGCCTTTACGTTGGTGTAGAAGAAATAGGCGAGTAGTAGGCCCATGAGGGCCGACGCGCCCGCCAGATAGGGAATGGCGTCCAAGGGAGTGTCTCCAAGGGTGTGTAGGGCGTTGGGAAGTTCCACCCGACCAACCGGTGGTCGGAACTGGCCCCGATACCCGCCGGTTGCGGCGGATCGCGAAGGGACGCAGGGACTCTAGTGAGTCCAATGCCCGGGACCGACCTCTTCCAAGGAATGGAGTCACCGATCGGGGAGGCGGGGGCGGTGCGAATGGGCCACAATGCGGGTCGTGGAACCGACCTCGGCATCTGTCGATGACGTCCGGGGCGAGATGCTGGCCCGTCGGCGGGCCTTAGCCGCCGACGTGGTCGCCCGATCGTCTGCCGTGGTGGTGGAACGCCTTCGAGGCTTGCCCGAGGTCCGAGAAGCCCAGACCATCGGCGCCTACCTGGGTGTCCGGAGCGAGGTGGACCCGTCGGCCCTCTGCGACGACGAAGGTCTCGACGTGGCGCTTCCAGTGACCACGCCGGGAGAGCCTCTACGATTCGTCGTTCCTACAGGACCGTTGCTCGACGGCCCCTTTGGGATCCGCCAGCCAGGGGATGGCCGGGAGGTAGCGACCGACGACCTGGACCTGGTCCTGATCCCCGTAGTTGCCGCCGACGAGATGGGCAACCGCGTCGGTCACGGTGCCGGCTTCTACGACCGCACATTCGCGCGTGACCGAAGAGCGGATCCGGCTCGACCGCTCCTGATCGGCCTATGCCATGCCTTCCAAGTGGTTCCCCGACTGGAGGCCCGATCATGGGACGTACCCCTAGATCTCGTGGTGACCGAGATCGGCCTGGTTCGCCCCGGGAGGTGAGCGGGCTCCCGTCGGTTGGGTCCGTCGGAGAAGGGGCATGCCACCCGCGCCGCTCGTCCATAAGGAAGGATTGGTGCTGTGCGCATCATCGTGGTGGGTGCCGGCGAGACCGGCACCTACGTAGCTGAACGCCTGAATGGGCAGGGCCATGAGGTGGCCCTCATTGAGAAGGCCCCCGAGCGCTTTCTTGAGGTTCGGGAGCAGTCTGACTTCCTGACCGTCCCGGGCAGCGGAACCGACATGGACGTCCTCCAGGCCGCGGGAATCGAAGACACGCACCTCCTGGTAGCCGTTACCCGAAGCGACGAGACCAACATCTTGAGCGCCCTGCTTGCTCGCCGAGCCGGGGTGGCCAAGACGGTGGTCCGGGTCGAGTCCCGGAGCCTGCGACACGCAGAGGTAGACGCCCTGTTCGACGGAGCGGATGACCACCTGGTGATAGATCCGGACGAGGAAGTTGCCGGGGCCGTCCTGCGGCTCATGGAGTACCCGGGTGCACTCGAACTCAAGCAGATGGCCGGTGGTGAGGTCGTGGTCCTTAGCGCCCGTCTTCCCGGCCACGCGCCGCTGGTCGGTCAGTCCCTCCATGCCCTGGGAGCCGAGCTAGAACCGGACTGGGATTTCATCGTGGGATCGATCACCCGGCGGGAACATGAGGACGTAGACGAGGACACGATCATCCCCCGCGGCGACTGGATCCTGCGTGAGGCCGATCTACTGACCGTGATCTGCAAGCGACGCGCCCTCCGCGACGTCACAACCCGCATGGGTTTGGCCCGCGATATGCCGACCAGGGCACTTCTGCTGGGTGGCGGGAGAACCGGCCAGATGCTGGCCGAGCAACTGATCGAACGGGGCCTTGATGTGGCCATCATTGAAATACGCGAGGAACGAGCCGAGGAGCTCTCCGAGATGTTCGCTGGCCGGGCCCTTGTGTTCGGGGGCGATATCGCCAATGCCGAGATGCTGGACGAAGCCGACGTGGCCGGCCAAGACGTAGTCATTGGCCTGACCGGAGCGGACGACGCCAACGTTCTGGCCTGCCTGTACGCCAAGGATGCTGGGCGCCGGCGGCGGTCGCCTCGCGACGAGGGAGGTCCAGAAACCATTGCTGTGGTCCACAGCCTCGGGCTTCTAGGCCTTCTGGAGTCACACCAGGTGGACGCCACCCTCAGTCCCCGGACAGCTTCGGCCAACAGTGTGCTCCGATTCGTACGTGGCGAGGGCGAAACGGTGGCCGCCGTAGCTACCTCGCTTCACGGAGACGCCGAGGTACTGGAGTTGGCGGTCGCCGACGGGTGCGGCTGCGACGGGAAGTCCATCGCCGACCTGGGCCTCCACGAGGACGTCCTCATCGCTGCCATCGTCCGAGACGGGAAGCCCCAGATCGCTCGTGGCCGAAGCACCCTACGGGCCCGGGACCACGTGATCGCCGTAACCCGGCCCAGCCAGGCACCGGTCCTGTCGTCGCTGTTCGAGTGATCCGGCTGGTCGGATGATCTTCACCGCCCCGGCCCGCCGACGATCGGCGGCCGGGACCGGCCCCCCTTGGGCCTCGTGGACTTCCGCCGGTGCACAGGCTGTCGCAGCCGCTCTGGGTGGCCTGAGCCTCCTGGCGATCTCGTCGGGACTGGTGGACCTACTCGGCGCGGGCGACGACACCACCGTCTTCCTCCTTGCCGGAACCCTGTCGGGTCTGGCTGCCGCTTGGTTATTGGTGCTGATCCGTCCGCCAGACCGCGTCCGGGACTCCCACGTCCTGTCGGGGGTCGCTGTCGCCCTCCCACTACTCGTAGGCCTGCTGGCTGGTCTCCACCTGCTTGTTGGAAGCACCACTTCGGTTGTTGATGCGCTGGCTGAGGCCACCGCCGGCCTGACCACAACCGCCCTTGGGGCAATCGAGCCGGCCGGCAGCGACCATGGTCTGCGCTTCCTCCGGGCAACCACCCAGTGGGCCGGAGGCCTCGGAGCCCTGTTCGTAGGCGTGGCCATCCTCCCGTTCTTTGGGGCAGGACGTGAGTTCGCTGACCGGTCACGGATACGGGGGCGTCGACCCATGACCCCCACCCAACGGACAGCCCTACGCAACATCCTGATCGTGTACGGCACAGCCTCCGTGGCGACCTGGCTGGCCTACGCGGTTGCCGGCCTATCAATCTTCGACGCCCTCCTGGTGGCCATGGCCACGGTGTCCACCGGAGGGATCGTGGACGGCGACCCGTTCGCCCGACCTGCTGCTCAGTGGGTAGCAGTAGGAGGCATGGTGCTCGCTGGGACCAGCCTGGTCGTTCTCTGGCGCCTCGCTGTCGGCCGGGCCCGGGGGCTATGGCGGTCCGCAGAACTACGGGTCTACCTAGGTCTGCTGGTTATCGGAACGGTGCTCTTTCTCATGTGGACTGACGGGGCGGGACCGGAGGGCGTCCGCCACGCTGCATTCACAGTGACTGCAGCGGTGACGACCACCGGCTTCCCGTCGGCACCGGCCGGAACGTGGTCAGCCGCTGCTCCCGTCCTCCTACTGGGACTGGTCTCCATCGGACCCATGACCGGATCGGCCGGCGGCGGCTTCCAGATCCTGCGCCATCGGGCCCTCCTCCAGGTCGCCCTCCGTGAGATGGTCCGCCAAATCCACCCTCGGGCCGTGGTCCGGGTTCGCCTCGGTGGCCGGGTGGCCGCTGAGGACACCCTCGCGCGGGTGGTAATTACCCAGTTCCTGTCGGTCAGCGTGCTGTTCGTGACAGCACTTACGGTGGCCGTCCTCGGGCTTGACCTTGTTCCCGCCCTCGGCGCCGCCGTCCACGCGGTTTCGACCGCCGGACCGGTTCGAGCATTGGACGGAACAGTCCTCGACCCATCGGCCTGGCCAGCGCCCGCCCGTCTGGCCCTACTCCCGGCCATGGTCATTGGTCGGCTCTCGATCTATCCGGCCCTGGTGGCCCTGAGTACCGGAGCGTCGGTATGCCGTAACCGAATTCGACTGGCTCGCAGGATTCGGTCCTATCGGGGGCGGACGCTATGACCATCCCATTTCCCCTGGAGGACCGGTGGTCGAGTACCACCGGTCACGTGACCGGCCTGGCCCTGCTGTTCATGTCGGCGGGAATGTTTGTCTCGGCCATCGTTGGACTGGTGGCAGGCTCGGCCGGATTGGCCCTGCTTGGGGCGACGGCAATTACGGCCTTTCTCGGGGCAGGCCTGTGGTGGACGACTCGGCCCGGCGCTCTGGACCACGCCACCGTCTTCACAGCGGTGGGGGGCACCTGGGTGGCTGCTTCGATGGTCGGGGTGCTTCCCTATCTTCTGGCCGGAACGTTCGCTGTCGCCGGTCGACCGTGGACAGTTGTGGTCGCCGACGCCTTGTTCGAGTCGATCTCCGGGTATACGGCTACCGGCGCGACGGTGTTCGGTGGGCACAATCGGATCGCCGACCAGGGTGCCGGGATCCTGCTCTACCGACAGCTCACGCAATGGGCCGGGGGCATGGGCATTGTGGTCCTTGTGGTAACCGTGCTGCCGTCCCTGCGAGCCAGCGGTCTCGGCCTGATCGACGCCGAGGCGCCCGGCATGGGAGTGGACCGGCTGGCCCCGCGGGTGCGGGACACGGCGATTCGCTTCTGGCGTCTCTATCTGGGACTCACCGTGCTCGTCGCCGTCGGCTTCCTGGTGGCCGGCATGGGCCCGTTCGATGCCGTGGCCCACGCCCTCACCACCGCCTCGACCGGGGGCTTTTCGACCCGGGACGCATCGATCGGATACTGGGACAGCGTGGCCGTGGAGTCTGTTCTAATCGTGGCCCTGATCCTCGCCGCGGCCAGCTTCACGCTCCACAGCCGTTCGTGGAGCCGGAAGCGGATCACTCATTTCGGTGACCACGAGTTTCGCGGATTCCTGAGCGTTCTGGCCATCTGCACACTTGTCGTGTCAACACTCCTGGCCTTCGACGGCATGGCTCCCGCACGTGCCTTGCGCGTCGGACTATTCAACGTGGTCACCCTGGGCACCAGCGGTGGCTTCGGCAACGCCACCGGGGCGGGCAGCGACGGAGACTGGGTCCGCTGGGCGGCCGGCCCCCAGATGGTGCTCCTGTTCCTCCTTGTCTTTGGAGGGTGTACCGGGTCCACCGCCGGTGGGGTGAAGATCATGAGACTCCGGGTCGGCATGGCCCATGCCGCCCGCACCCTGCACAGTTTCCGCCGCCCGCGGGCCCTGCTCCCAGTCCGTCAGGGCACGGCGACCCTTCCGGATTCCCTGGTGGAGCGCGTCGCTGGTTTCATGGTCGTGTACGGCATGTTGGTGGTCGGGGGAACAGTACTGGTGGCCGCCCTGGGCACGGACCTGGTTACGGCGGTCAGTGGGGTGATCGGATCCCTGGGCAACATGGGACCCGTTCTGGGAGACGCTGGCCCCACTGCCTCCTTTGTGGACGGCTTCTCCACTCCGGCTCGCTTGGTGCTAGCCCTCCTGATGCTGGTCGGACGCTTGGAGATCTTCCCCATGCTGTTGATGCTGGTGGCGCCCTACCGGTCAGCCCGGGGAGTGGCCCGGCCGACGAGACGCCCCGGCCACTAGCCGGACAACAGCTCCACCAGCAGGGCCTGCAAGTGGCCCGGGTCGGCACTGCCGCAGGTTTCCCGGGCGCTATGCATGGCCAGTTGGGCAACCCCCAGGTCGACGGTCCGGATTCCCGTCGCGGCCGCTGTGACCGGACCAATAGTGGTACCACAGGGAAAATCTCCCCGGCTGACAAAGGACTGCAGGGGGACCCCGGCCCGCTCTGCGGCCAGGCGCACCACCCCGGCTCCCTCGGCGTCCGTGGCGTAACGCTCCGCGGCGTTGAACTTCAAGACGGGACCACTATTCAGGTGGACGGGATGCTCGGGGTCGTGCCGATCGACGTAGTTGGGATGTGTGGCGTGGGCCCCGTCGACGGAGAGGATCAGCGACCCGGACATCCGTCGGGACTCCAGGGCCACGAATCGCCGAAGCGTTCGAAGCAGCAGCGGACCTGCGGCCCCGCTGCTCGACACACTGCCTACTTCCTCATGGTCGAACAGAGCCAGGACTGGGACCGGACCGTCAGCTTCAGCGGTCGCCGCCAGGGCCTGAGTGCCGGCATGGCAGGAGAGGAGATTGTCGATACGCGGTGCACTAACCAAGTCACGATTGGTGCCGGCCAGCACCGACGGGGAAAGGTCATGGAACATCACATCCCACCCCAACACGGCGTCCTCTGGAACTCCGGCCGCCGAGGCCATCAGAGCAGCGAAGCTATCTGCTGTCGACCCACCGGTCCCGATGATGGGGGAGAGGTGGTCTTGGGGGTTCAGCACCAGTCCCTTCTCGTTGACGCCTCGGTCTAGGTGGATGGCCAGTTGCGGTATCCGGGCGAGGGGGCGGTCATCGCGTACTAGGACCTGTAGTGCGTCGTCGCCGTCCCGGACCGCCAGGCGACCCGAAATCCCGAGATCTCGGTCCAACCAGGAGTTCAGGAGGACACCCCCGTAGACCTCCACCCCCAGTTGGCGGCATCCGGCAGCATCACGGTCAGGAACGGGCTTTAACCGGAGGTTCGGGCTGTCAGTGTGGGCACCGACGATTCGTACAGGGGCGTCATCAGCCCGACCCTGATCCACCCAGGCCACTAGGGCGCCCCCGGAACGCACCAGGTGGCGGCCCGGTTCGGGAGAATCGTCGTCCTGGCCGATTTCTACGAAACCGGCCTCACTCAGGCGTCGAGCGGCCTCGTCGACCGCGTGGTACGGACTAGGCGAGCTGTCAATAAACCGGCACAGGTCGACAGCAGACGAGGGGTCCTGATGGGACATGCCTCTATCATGGACCGTCGACAGCCGAGTTGAGACGCCCGCCCCAGGGTGGCATCTCATGAAAGTCGCTCCGACCAACGGCGTTTCGGGCGATCTCCAGATAGTGGACCCTTACCGGTCCCAAACCCAGGAGACCACCATCCCGAAAAGGTCCGCCTATTCCGAGCCCGTCGAGCCGGCTGTGCGCCGGAACCTGCCGCCTGCTCAGGGTCTCTACGACCCCCGCATGGAGCACGACTCGTGCGGCGTCAACTTTGTCTGTCACCTGCACGGCGTGGCGACGCACCGGATCGTTCAGTTGGGAATCGGCGCCCTATGCAAGATGCAGCACCGGGGAGCCCTCGGGGCTGAGACCAACACCGGGGACGGAGCCGGCCTACTTATCCAGGTTCCTGACGACTTCTACCGCCAGGTGGTGCCATTTGAGCTCCCGGAGGCGGGCCAGTACGCCACTGGAATCGCCTTCCTTCCCCAGGGGGCCGGCTCGGCCGACCTGGCGACTACTGCGGTCAACCGGATCGCCGTCGAGGAAGGCCTGGAGGTTCTCGGTTGGCGAGACCTGCCCGTCGACGACTCGATGATCGGCGACGCCGCCCGCTCCACTGAGCCGACATTCCGCCAGGTGTTTCTGGCCGCTCCGGAGGGGCCCGTAGGTCGACCAGCCGGGTTAGACCTGGACCGAATCGCGTATGTGGTCCGGAAGCGGTCCGAGCACGAAGTGGCGGTGACTGACGAGAACGGACAGGACTGCGGTGTCTACTTCCCATCGCTCTCGGCCCGGACCATTGTCTACAAGGGGATGCTCACCACTCTGCAGCTCTCCGAGTTCTTCGCCGACCTGACCGACGAACGCGTGGTGAGTGCTCTGGCTCTTGTCCACTCCCGCTTTTCGACCAATACCTTCCCGTCGTGGCCGTTGGCCCATCCCTACCGCTTCATCGCGCACAACGGTGAGATCAACACCGTGCAGGGGAACAGAAACTGGATGCGGGCCCGGGAGGCGTTGATGGCCACCCAGGTGCTGGACGGCGACCTCGACAGGCTGTTCCCGATTTGCACACCGGGAGCCAGCGATTCCGCAGGTTTTGACGAGGCTCTGGAACTGCTGACTATGGGCGGCTATTCGCTACCCGAGGCGGTCCTAATGATGATCCCGGAACCGTGGGAGAACCACGCCGAGATGTCCGATGACCGACGAGCCTTCTACCAGTATCACGCCTCCCTGATGGAGCCGTGGGACGGCCCGGCGTCTATCGCCTTCACCGATGGCACGGTTATAGGAGCCGTCCTTGACCGCAACGGCTTGAGACCTAGCCGCTACTGGGTGACCTCCGAGGACCTGGTGGTCATGGCCAGCGAGGTCGGCGTCGTCGACGTGCCAACCAACGAGGTGGTCGAAAAGGGACGCCTGCAACCCGGCCGGATGTTCCTGATCGACACTAACGAAGGTCGAATCATTCGCGATGACGAAATCAAGGCCGGGTTGGCCTCCGCCCGACCCTACCGCCAATGGCTAGAACGGAATCTGGTCCACCTGGACGACCTTCCTCCCAGAGAACGGACAACCCTGGACGAGGGGACAATCGTCCAACGCCAGCAGACCTTTGGGTACACCCACGAGGCCCTGAAACTGTTGGTGGCCCCTATGGCACGGGACGCCAAAGGCGCCGTCGGCTCGATGGGCACGGACACGCCGGTGGCCGTGCTGTCCGATCAGTCACGACCCCTCTACGACTACTTCCAACAGCTCTTTGCCCAGGTGACCAACCCGCCGCTAGACGCCATCCGGGAAGAACTGATCACGGCGGTATGCACCACAGTGGGGGCCGAGGGCAACCTGCTAGATCCCCGCCCCGAGAGCTGTCGCCAAGTCCACCTGCCTCATCCCGTCCTAACCGAAGATCAGATGGCCGCCCTGATCGGAATCGATGGACCTGGCGGCCCCGATGGCTTCACGTCGCGGGTACTCGACGGCCTCTACGAGGTGAGCCGCGGTAGCGAAGGCCTGGCCGGCGCCCTGGACCGGCTACGGGCCGAAGCATCTGCGGCTATCAAGGACGGGGTCACCCTGCTAGTCATAAGCGACCGCGGGACCAGCCCGACCCTGGCCCCGGTTCCATCCCTCCTTGCCACCGGAGCCGTACACCACCACCTAATCCGCGAGAAGACCCGGACCAGAGTCGGCCTCCTCGTTGAGAGCGGTGATGTCCGCGAGGTCCACCATGTGGCCCTGCTGCTCGGATACGGCGCATCCGCTGTCTGTCCCTATCTGACCTTCGCCTCGGTAGATGACATGGTGCGAGACGGGCGCCACGGTCTTCCCACGACGATGAACCCAGAGAAGTCCCGGGCCAACCTGGTGCGGGCTTTCGACCAAGGCCTATTGAAGATCATGTCCAAGATGGGCATCTCGACAGTGGCCTCCTACACCGGAGCTCAGATCTTCGAAGCCATCGGCCTAGGGGCCGATGTCGTGGATGCCTGCTTCACCGGCACGGTGAGCAGACTGGGCGGCGTCGGCCTCGACGTCCTGGCCCGGGAGGTGGCGTCACGCCACGCCCTCGCCTTCCCCGCCAACCCGGAAGAGCGCGCCCACCGCACACTGGAGGCCGGCGGCGAGTACCAGTGGCGTCGCGAGGGCGAGTACCACCTGTTCAACCCGGAAACCGTGTTCCGACTTCAGCACGCCACCCGGGAGGGGCGGTACGACGTCTTCAAGCAGTACACCGACCTGATCAACGAGCAGTCGAAGCGACTAGCCACCCTCCGCGGCCTCTTCACATTCCGTGAGGGGGTAAGGACGCCGGTTCCACTAGACGAGGTGGAACCGGTCTCCGAGATTGTGAAGCGGTTCTCCACTGGAGCTATGTCCTACGGGTCGATCAGCGCCGAGGCCCACGAGACGCTGGCCATCGCCATGAACCGGATCGGAGGTAGGTCCAACACAGGGGAGGGAGGCGAGGACCCCGACCGGTTCACACCCGAACCGAACGGCGATCTCCGCCGCTCGGCCGTTAAGCAGGTGGCCTCTGGGCGCTTCGGCGTGACCAGCGAGTACCTGGTCAACAGCGACGACCTCCAGATCAAGATGGCTCAAGGGGCCAAGCCGGGCGAAGGAGGACAACTGCCGGGCCACAAGGTTTACCCCTGGATCGCCAAGACTCGCCACTCCACACCGGGCGTGGGACTCATCTCGCCGCCGCCCCATCATGACATCTACTCGATTGAGGACTTGGCCCAGCTCATCTACGACCTCAAGAACTCGAACCCGGTCAGCCGGGTCCACGTCAAGCTGGTGGCCGAAGTCGGGGTAGGCACAGTGGCCGCCGGTGTCTCTAAGGCCCACGCCGACGTTGTCCTGATCTCGGGTCACGACGGCGGCACCGGCGCCTCACCCCTCTCCTCCATAAAGCACGCCGGGGCACCCTGGGAGTTGGGCCTTGCAGAGACCCAGCAGACACTGCTCCTAAACGGGCTGAGGGACCGCATCGTGGTTCAGGTTGACGGCCAGTTGAAGACCGGACGCGACGTGATGATCGCCGCTCTACTGGGTGGGGACGAGTTTGGGTTCGCCACGGCACCCCTCGTGGTCTCAGGCTGCGTGATGATGCGGGTTTGCCATCTCGACACATGCCCAGTGGGGGTGGCTACTCAGAACCCAGAGCTACGAAAGAAGTTCACCGGCCGACCCGAGTTCGTCGTGAACTTCTTCGAGTACATCGCCGAAGAAGTTCGGGAAATCCTCGCCCAACTGGGCTTTCGAACGGTGGCCGAAGCGATCGGCCGTGCTGAGGTGCTCGACGCCCACCATGCCATTGACCACTGGAAGGCCGCTGGCCTGGACCTGTCTCCCATCCTCCACGTGCCCGACATAGGTAATGCCGATCGTCGCAACACCTGCGGCCAGAACCACGGCCTGGACCAAGTCCTAGACCGACACCTGATCGATGAGGCAATCGGAGCTCTGGAAGACGGGACGCCAGTCCGTATTGCCACACCGGTATCCAATGTGGATCGCTCGGTTGGCACCATGTTGGGCTATGAGTTGACCCGTCGACACGGGGGAGAAGGTCTACCCGACGACACGATCCAGGTAGATCTCCACGGATCGGCGGGAAACAGTTTCGGGACGTTCGTGCCTCGAGGAATCACCTTGCGTCTCACCGGTGACGCGAACGACTACGTCGGCAAGGGCCTCTCCGGAGGCCGTATCACTATCCGACCGCCAGCCGATGCCCAGTTCCTGGCTGAGGAGCAGATCATCGCCGGAAACGTAATTCTCTACGGGGCGACTTCGGGCGAGGCCTTCATCCGGGGGCGGGTCGGGGAGCGGTTCTGCGTCCGAAACTCCGGTGCCGTGGCAGTGGTGGAAGGTATCGGCGATCATGGCTGCGAGTACATGACCGGTGGCCGAGCCGTGATCCTGGGCCCTACCGGTAGGAACTTCGCTGCCGGCATGTCCGGCGGGGTCGCCTTCGTCTTCGACTCGGAGAGCTCGTTCTCTGACCGGGTCAACCCAGAGATGGTCTTGCTGGAGGAACCGGATGTCGAGGATCGTCGTTGGCTTCAGAACCTCCTGGTCCGACACCACGTTGAAACAGGCTCGACAGTGGCTGAGCGGCTGCTGGCCTCTTGGGACCACCAAATAGACCGCTTCGTAAAGGTGATGCCCACCGACTACAAGCGAGTCCTAGAGGCGGCTGCCGCCGCCCGCGAGACCGGCCGAGATGAGGTGGAGGCAATCATGGCCTCCACGCGCGGCTAGGAGCAATCATGGGCGACGCACGAGGATTTCTGAAACACGACCGGCAACTCCCGGACCGTCGATCGGTACCGGTCCGCCTCCGGGACTGGAAAGAGGTCTACGAGCCCTTCAGTGAGGAGAGCCTCCGGGCGCAGGCCAGCCGGTGTATGGACTGTGGCATCCCGTTCTGCAACGACGGCTGCCCACTGGGGAACCTCATCCCGGACTGGAACGACCTGACCTACCGCGGCCACTGGCGGGACGCCATTGAGCGTCTGCACGCCACCAATAACTTTCCTGAGTTCACCGGGAGGCTCTGTCCGGCCCCCTGCGAGGGATCCTGCGTGCTGGGAATCAACGAACCCCCGGTCACCATCAAGCAAATCGAGGTCAGCATTGTCGATCGGGCATGGGAGGAGGGGTGGATCGTCCCACTAGTCCCAGCCGAAAACACCGGCCGGCGGGTGGCCGTGGTGGGCTCGGGACCCGCCGGGTTGGCTGCCGCCCAGCAGCTCACCAGGGCTGGGCACAGCGTGGTGGTGTTCGAAAGAGCCGACCGGATCGGCGGTCTGATGCGATACGGGATTCCCGAGTTCAAGATGGAAAAACGGCACTTGGACCGCCGTCTGGCCCAGATGGAGGCCGAAGGAACAGAGTTCCGGACTAACACCACGGTCGGCGTGGACCTACCCGTGGACCAACTCCGGGACGACTTCGACGCCGTGGTGCTGGCCTGCGGAGCCACCCAGTGGCGCGACCTCCCGATTCCCGGACGAGAACTGGACGGAATCCTCCAAGCCATGGAGTACCTCCCCGATTCCAACCGCGTCCAGGAGGGCGATTTAGACGCCGCTCCGGTGGATGCCGCGGGCATGGACGTGGTCATCATCGGAGGTGGCGACACCGGCGCCGACTGTCTGGGCACCGCCCTGCGCCAGGGAGCCCGGGTAGTCCACCAGTTCGAAATCATGCCTAGACCCCCTGACGAGCGGCCCGACGCCAACCCGTGGCCGACCTGGCCGATGATCTACCGGGTGTCGTCGGCTCACGAGGAGGGCGGCGAACGTGAGTACGCCATAAACACCTCAGAATTTGTTGGTCTGAACGGCCGGGTCAGCGCTCTACGCACCCACCGGGTAGAGCAGGTGTTCACCGAGGGCCATATGTCGTTCGAGCCGATCGAGGGCACCGAGCAGGAGTTCGCCGCAGACCTGGTCCTCCTAGCGATGGGCTTCACCGGACCGGAGCGCAACGAGCTCATCGACGGGCTCAACGTCGACCTGGACGCCCGTGGGAACGTCACCCGGGATGGGGAGTACCAAACCTCGGTGGACGGGGTGTACGTCTGCGGTGATATGGGCCGAGGACAATCGCTGATCGTATGGGCCATTGCTGAGGGTCGGTCGTGTGCGGCGGCAGTGGACCAAATGCTCTGTGGTAGCACCCACCTGCCAGCACCTATCGCACCCACTGCGGTCCCCCTTCGCTGAGATCGCGGTGAGACCAAAAACCCACGTGGTTGCCATCCGTCGCGATCGCTGAGCAGGATCCGGCCAGACCACGGTCCGTTTCTTCGAGCAGCCCCAACCCGCTTGGTGAGTGAGTAGGTTTCGGAGCGTGCCGAGGCTTAGGGAAACAGCACTATCGGCGGCCGGAGCAGTAGTTCGCCGGACGGCGGCCGCAGCCAGCCGGGTCGCCGCGGTGGGTCCCAACGACCGCCCGGCTCGAAACTTCGGCCGGTTCGGCGACGGCACCCATCTCGGATGGCCGACCGGCTCGATGTTCGGCGAACAATGGATCTGGATCGGCTGCGACACCCTGATCGCCCCTCACGTAACCCTGTCAGCCGGGATGGCTACGGCTGTGGAGATGGACACCGAGTCGGTAGTTCGTATCGGTGATCGTTGTCTCATCGGACGGGGTACGGCGATCGTCGGGCACCGGGCTGTCGATATCGGTGATGACGTGTATACCGGCATGAACGTCTACATCACCGACCAAAACCACGGATACGAGGACCTGAACCTCCCAATCGGGGTGCAGACCCCCACGGAAGAGCCGGTGACAATCGGATCGGGAAGCTGGATCGGGTCCGGCGCAGTGATTCTCCCGGGGGCGCGAATCGGCATCCACGTCGTTGTAGGAGCGAACTCAGTGGTCCGCGGCGAGATCCCCGACTACTCGGTTGTGGTTGGCGTACCTGGCCGGGTGGTGCGCCGCCACGACGGCACCGGTTGGAGACGCACGGGAAACGGCAAACAGCCTGAACTTGCCTGGCCTAACCAGCACGGAAATGGCAGGAACTGAAACCCTGCGGAAAGTACGCCATTTCGCACCTAGAACGGTTGGGCGTCAAGGAACTCCAACGCTGCGTCTATGAAGCCAAAGTCCTTTGGCGTGGCAAAGTGGTCCACGCCCGGCAAGACGACCAAGTCTGCCTCCGGCAGGCCCTCCACCAGTTGGTCGGCAGGACCGGCAAAGTCCCGTCCTCCGATAACCACCCGGACAGGGAGCGACACGCCGGCGAGAACCTCCGGGGTGAAGGACCGCCGGTCGGGCCGCTGCAGAAATGCCGACAGTGCCTCGCGGTCTGCTCCCGCGACATCGGGAAGATCGGCGAAATAGCGCATCTCGGGGTCTGTGGCCGTCCCGGTCTGGACCGCCTCCACTACTGCCCGCCCCCTCTCCACATCACGCTCGAAGAGGTTGCGCCCCACGCCGGCCAACACGATCCGGTGAAACCGGTGGGGGTGGTGGGCAGCCAACCAGAGGACGGCCATCGCTCCTGCCGAAAAGCCGATGGCGTCGACCGGATCATGTCCCAGTTCGTCCAGGATGTGGTCCTCGAGGTCCCGATAGGCGTCTGGGTTAACGGGCTTATCGGCCGTTCCGTGACCCAGGAGGTCCACCCCAACCACTGTTCGGCCTGCCTCTCCGAGCAGGTCGACCCAGCCGTTATTGCGCCATGTGGCCTCGAAGGAGGTTCCAAACCCGTGGACGAGTAGGACATCGGGACCGGGCATCCGGCGAACCTACCTGCCGCCCGTTCGGGGCCACTCGATGGGGCTTCCCTGACCGGTGGATTGGACGGCAGTACCCTGATCCGGTGACCCCACAGCGCCTACTGATGGTGGTCGGGATACCCCTCGGCCTCGTGATCGCCCTTCTGGCGCCCGCCTGGACGGCCTATGACGAGTTCACACACTTCGCCCGTGTGGTCGACATGGCGCAGGGAAACCTGGAACCCACCCGCTCGACCGAGGGCATCGGCTCTCGTATCCCCACCGCCCACCGGGAAGCCACCGACCAGATCATCCTGGACCACCAGGAAGGGCGACCGCCGTGGTCCCCGACGTCGATACGCGCCTTGCTCGACCACAGGCCGGACGGTCGGACAACCTTCGTCGATACCCGCCCCACCACGGCCTCCACCCCGGTGGCCTACTTACCTGCTGCCGCCGGGGCCTTGGTACCGGTGGCCCTCGACGCTCCCGGGCTGGTGGTCCTGTGGGCCAGCCGCCTGGCCTCCCTGGCCGCTTACCTCGGCATCGCCGTGGTGGCTGTTCGGGGGGCATCGGCGTTCCGCTGGTCCTTGGCCGCCTCGGCTCTAGTTCCCCTCAACCTGGCTCTGGCCTCCTCGGTCTCTCCGGACGGGTTGACGATTGCCGCCGTGCTCCTCGTGATCTCCCTGTGGACGCGGGTCGAGACGGGCGACGAGGTCAAAATGTCAGCTCTGGTCGGAGCATTCCTCCTCCTGGCCCTGACCAAGCCCCCTTACTTCCTGGCCCTCGCACTCTTCCCGGCATCGGCCTTGCTTGAACGGAGCCCGGCCAGAACCCGGGCCGCCCTGGTGGCAGGGGGCGGCCTCCTGGTGGGCCTGGCCACCACGGCATCCAATTCGTCTGAGAATTACCAAGCCGTGACGACGACCATGATCCAGGAGATCGATTACCAGCCCGGGGTGCAGTGGGACCGGCTCCTGGGTGACCTCCCCGGCTTCCTCTGGACCACGGTGGACACCTGGCTGACCGAATACCGGTTCTATGTACAGGGATGGTTCCGCCAACTCGGCTTCTGGGAGGCCGATCTCCCGCGGGTCGTTCCGTGGGCCCTGCTCGTCGTGGCCGCCCTTGCCGTCCTCCGGCTCGACGGCGGCGACCTAGCGCGGCTCCGGGGGGTTCGGCGGGTCCTGATGATCTTGGGCGTGGGGAGCTTCCTGGTGGCTTTGTACGCCGCCAGTTACATCTATTTCACCGACCGGATGGACTACGCACACATCGGCCTCCAGATGGCCCGTTACGCCGCGCCGTTGGCGCCGTTGGCCATCGTGGCCTGGCTGCCCCGCTCGTCCCGGATCGTCTCTTCACGCCTATCCGAACGGACCGCTACGTTGATCATCGGTGGGGTGCCGGTAATCGCCGTAGGAGCGTCTGCGCTTACATGGCTGTGGACCGGCGCAAACACACCTCTGGGCTGAGGTCGACTCAGCGCCGGACCCGATACTCCAGTAGCGCCTCGACGGCAGCACCCGCCAGACAGAGGATCGCCAGTACGCCAACTACGTGGTACTGGTCGAAAAATAGTGGCCACACGAAGTCACGTGGGTGGCGGAACCGAATCTGCTCGATAGCGATAAGGCCGGCAGCGAGAGACATCGACGCCACGGCCAGAGCCGGAGTCAGGCGATGCGGCAGGCGCCCCGCGAGCCCCAGTGCCGTCACGACGCCGATAACAGCCCCTGCGACTGGCCACGTCGGGAGATTCAGGACGGCGAATGCTCCTACAGCCAGCCCGATAGCCAGTGCCGGACGAAAGCCCAGGAGGCGTCGACGACGGATCGGGGCCACGAATGCTGGACGACCTATGTCTGGTGGGCCCGTATCCATTCGCCCACGGACTGCTATGGCCAAGCAGATAAGCGCGGTGGCCAGCGACCAGTAGAGCGCCGCCCACACGGTGCGTTGGGGCATCCAGCGCAGGCGATAGGTGGCACTCTCCCGGTCCGGGCTGATCAACCAGCCGTTGGCATAGCCATCCACGAGGGTCGGCGGTCCGTGATCCACGCCCTCCTCGTCTCGGAGACTCCAACCATCGTTCAGGCTCTGTCCGAGCACGAGCCAGACCGGCATGTCGCTTCGGCCCACCCCAACAATGAGGTCGGTCCTGGAGGTATGGATAGTCGTGATGGTCGGTAGGGGGTTCGGGATGGTGTCGGCGGAGGGGGCGGACGTAAGGACGAGGCGATCAATATCAACGCCGGACACGGCACCTGCGGTGCCGACCAACCGGTGTTCACCGTTTCCTAGCCGGAGGGCCGGTTCACAGGGGACGATCTCCAGAGGGTGACGGGCAAGGGCATCGGTTATAGACCCTGAGATCCGGATCTCCACCGGAATGCCGTCAACTTCTAGGAGATCGTCGCGGCATCCCGAGTCGTACCACGGGCGTACCGGTGGGGTGCTCGGGCCGTCATGAACCTCGACTATTGCCACCGGCAGGATGTCTGGCAGTCCGGAGTACCAGTTCATTGTCCGCCTCTTAGCCACATCGAGGATCTCGATAGTGAGGGTGCGGCTGGTGAACGCCGGGACTGGTAGATCGACGGTGACGGTCCCACTGGCAGGATTCCGCAGTGTGCCGGACAGTTCTACCGTGCCAACCGGACCGTCGTCGCCGATGATCAGCAGTTTGGTGGGGATCGAGTGCAGCCTGTCGGCCCGGTAGGTCAGCGAGAGGTCGGCGAACCGTTGGGCTTCAGCGTGGGTGACCGTCAGAGATTGACCTTCCTGGTTGCTGATGGGTGCCTGCCATGCGGTGGCCGGGTCGTCGTCGAACGCTGAACGTGCCCGGGATCGGAGGTCGCCGGCAAGGCTTCCCGTCGAACGGGCGAAGGGGCCCGACGGATTGTCAATGAGTTCGTCAGGGGCATCGGTCGAGAGACGTGCATCGCCACGCAGTAGGAAGGTTCGGTCCCACGGGATCGTCACCGTCCGGTCCATGGCCCTTTCGGGCTGCTCTCGGATCGGATCCAACGGATTCGACCACTGGCGGGTAAGGAGCACCACAACCTCGGATCCGGTATCGGCTCCCACCACATCGGTCAGGTCCGTGGGCAGCACAATCGTCTCGTCTGCTAGGACGCCATCCACCAATACCTCGGCAAAGCCGACCCCAGTGACTCCCGCGTAGTGGTCGAGGGCCCCGACGTCAGTGCCGAGTACCTCCAAGCCGATGTCGGAAACCACTTCACCTTGGAGGCTCAGGCGTTGGCCGGGTACCGACCGAGACGACTCGTCGAGGGTTACGTCGATCCACCGATCGTCCAGATGGACCCTGAGGTCAGTGATCCATCGGTTCTGGCCTTGTGAGGAAGCCTGTAGGACAAGCAGGTGTTTTACGGGAGCGGGACCGTCGAGGTGGAGGTCGAGGCGTTCTCCGATTACGTCGTTGAACGCCCCGACAGACCAGGCGGTGTCTACCTGGCCGTCGACGGCATGGAACGGTCGGTCTCCGGGGGTGAACGTCACGGGATTGCCGTAGGCGGTGGCATCCACCCGAATTCCCACTTGTCGGGCGACGGTCCTCGTCCCGGCGTGTTCTGGCAGTACGGGGAGGCGATGCGCGGAGAGGTCGCCTGCCGTTGGTGTCTCGTCGAGGCGTTCGGTGTATCCGGTTGTCTCGCGGATAGTGCCCCATCGGTGGCCGGCTTTGCGGTTGGTATCGGTGAGGACGAAGAGGGATCCCGGCAGGTTCAGTTCTTGGACGACGGTGGGATCATCACTGAACGACGCGCTGAACATGACCGGTCGCTCGGGTTCCAGCAGCCCCTCGCCGGCCGCTGCTAGGAGGCCCACCGCGTCCCCGACGACCACTATTGGCTGTGTGGGGTCGGCCAGCCGGATAATCGGCTGTGGATCCGTCACGGGCAGGACGACGGCTGGGGCCGGATGCTCGGCCGTTCGTGACCGCGAGAGGGTGTGTTGGTCGATAAGGGGGCGTTCAGGCCCCGCCACGTTTGCTACTGGATTGCCGAAGCTGATCGGGTCCTCAAACCCAGGGGCATCACGTAGGTCGGCCCAGAGGTCGTCGGGCCGAGGTGTCCGGAACCGTTCAAACTGGAGATCGGCCCGGTAGACCACATCTCCTGCTCCGAGAAGTCGTGCCATTGGCGCCAGGGAATCGGGGTCGAAGCGTCCCTCCTGTATCTCGGTGTCCAGGGCAACCAGAAGAGCCGCCGAGGCCGGGGATCCCTGCGGGATCAATTCCCGGGCGACATGGGCACGGTCCATCAGGCCTGGAAGCACGGGGTCACCCGAGTTGCCCCAACGGTATGCCGCGAAGTCACTACCCGGGATCTCAAGGACCCGTGTCGCTTCACCCCGGGCCTCCAGGTGGGAAGCCGCCTCGTGCCAGTAGCCGGGCACATCCTCCGAACGTTGGACCAGCCGTCCGAGCATCTCGCCCTGCCAGAGGGGCGAAAGATTGGCCACGACCAGTACGCAAAGCCCGATTGCCACAGGTTGCTCCCAGCGGGTCCGCCACCGCCCTAGGGCCGCCACCCCTGCGCCCAGCAGCATGGACGTTCCCAGGATCGAGAGCGGGAGCGCACGTGGAGTGCTCCGCATGGCCAGCCCTGCATCGGTAAGCGTCCACTCCCGGAAGAGCCAGCCCAGGGGAGACGGTTCATCGTAGGGGTGCGCGCCAATACCCACGAGTAGTCCAACCACCATCAGCATTAGGGCGTGACCGCGGTGGCGAAAACGCACAACCACAGCCACGAGGAGCGCAAGGAGGGGTAGGGCAAAGGAAAGGGGCAGCGCCCATCGCGTGTAGGACGTAGCGGGCTCGATCCAGGCTCCGAGACGACCCTGTCCATAGAAATACCAATACCCCAGGCCGCGGAAGAGCTCGGGCGCGGTGGCGGCATCGGAGACGACCTTGTAGTTCTCGGTCAGGCGGAGCGTCGGAAGGCCATAACGGGCCTGAACGGCTAGGCCGACCATCCACCAGGCTCCCGTCGCCACGAAGGCCGTACCGATCCGGCCGGCTGTTCCGATGACGCGTGACCAAGGTGCGGACCGCTCCAGGCCACACCAGACCAACCACGCCACCGGGCCGATGCCGACCAGCAATAGTGAGCTGGCGTTGACCCCTCCGACGGTCAGCGTTACTAGGCCGAAGACCGCAGCGTGGCGCCAACCCTTCGTCCGGAGCGCCCGGACGGTGAGGCCCAGCAGCCATGGCAGGCCAGCCCACGGCAGCAGGATGACGGAATGCCGGTCCACGTAGTTGAGGAGATATGGGCTGAGCATGTAGGCAAGCGAGGAGACCAACAGGGCGAAGCCCCGCCAACCGAGGGTCCGAAGGAACCAGCGCATACCCAGACCGGCCGCCAGCAGCACAGAACCCAACCACAGTCGCTGCGTGATCCAATCCGGTAGGCCTAGGGCCTCCCCGAACCAGAAGAACGGACCTACCGGCCAGAGGTAACCGATGTTTTGGTGGGTGACGGTCCCCATCGCCACCTCGGGCTGCCACATGTAAGGCGCCCGTGCCAGGAGCCGGCCTGGGTCGAGGTAGAGATATGCCTTCGTGTCCGCCGCCACGCGACCCACGTCGTTTAACAAGAGGGGTACGTACGCCACCACGGTGAGCACAAGACGCTGGACGGCATCCCGGCCGAGGGAAGGGAGTCGGGTGGTCATCGACGGTCGACTGTGGATGCCAGGATCCGAAACGCTTCAGTGGCAGTCCGATCCCAGTCGAAACGTGCAGCCATACGGATAGCACCCGCGGCCAGCTCGGATCGGCGGGCAGGATTGCCTGTCACCTCCACCAGGGCGGCGGCGATACCGACACTGTCGGCCGCCAGAAGACCCGACGTACCGTGCTGGACCGCGTCTCGGTGGCCATCGATGTCACTGGCCACCGCCGGAGTCCCACACGCTGCCGCCTCCGTCAGCGTCATACCCCACCCCTCGCTGACCGATGCACTGGCCACGACAGTGGCCCGTCGGTAGGCCAAGACGAGGGCCTGGTCGTCGATACGACCACAGAACCGGACGGCCCCAGATATGCCTAGTTCGGCAGCGCGTTGGCGCAAGACGCCCTCTTCTGGACCTTCTCCAACGACTTCGAGGCGGAGGTCGTGTACCGATTGGCGAGCCAAGGCGACAGCTTCGAGGAGCCGGTCTATGCCCTTGGACGGCATGAGACGCCCCACGCTAAGGACGAGCGGGACAGCCTCCGGCTCGCCGTCGGAACAAAAGCGGGGGTGTATCCCGGGCTCCACCACATGAACGTCCTCAGGGCGGTGGCTCAGGTTGGCCAGCAAGTCCCGGCGCGAGGAGGCCGAGAGGGTCACGATTGGCGTACCTCGGTAGAACGGGGGAGCGAGGCGCCGTTCCAACAAGGAACCGAACCAAGCCCGGACGGGCGGCAGCACAAGCGGCCACATAGCGCTGTGATGGTGGTGTTGGAAGACCATCCTCGCTCCCCGGCACCACACGGGGGTCAGGAAGGGCACGCCGTTCCAGACCTCTACAACGGCGTCACGTGGACCGTGTCGGCGGCCGACCTCAGCAAGGACAGCGGCTGGGAAAACCCCGTACCGGCCGGCTCTACGGATTACTCGGTATCCGTCCCTAACGTGATCCGGCGGAAGTCCCGCTACCACCGAGGTTCGTGCTGTCACCTCTAGCCCAGCCGCCGCCCACCTCCGCATCACCTCGTGGGCGTGCAGTTCTGAACCGCCAGCCTCCGGATCGTCGAGGTCCCTCCAGGCAAGTACGTGGACCCGTCGAATTCCGCTGGTCGCTATGAGGTCATCGAGGCCGCCGCCGGGCAGGCCGGGACGGCTCACGTGAAGGGGCCGGTCGTCGGTCATGCCGGAGAAATCGTACCGGCCGACCACGGATCGACCGGGGCGGGATGAGACCGGTGGCAGAATCGACCGGCCCATGCTCTTTCCGACCATCACCTTCGCCGTGTTCCTGGCCCTAGTCCTGGCCGCCCACACGGCCCTGCTGACCCGGCCCACGGCGTGGAAGGCCACGATGCTGGTGGCTAGCTACGCCTTCTACGGCTGGTGGGACTGGCGGTTCCTGTCGTTGATCTGGATATCCACCCTGGTCGACTTCGTGGCCGGACGGGCGCTCCACCGGTCCTCTGATCAGGGACGCCGCCGACTTCTGTTGTGGTGCAGCCTCGGCACCAACCTCGGAATGCTGGGCTTCTTCAAGTACGCCGACTTCTTCGTTGACTCCTTCGTCGACGTCCTCTCCGATCTCGGCATCACGGTGTCGGCAACCCCACTGGGCATCATCCTCCCGGTCGGGATCAGCTTCTACACGTTTCAGACGATGTCCTACTCGATCGACATCTACCGGAGGGTCCTGGAACCGACCGACCGGCTCCTGGACTTCGCGCTCTTCGTGGGGTTCTTTCCGCAACTAGTAGCCGGACCCATCGTGCGCGCCCGGGATTTTTTGGCCCAGCTGGCCACCGACGACCGGACGCCAATCGACACCGGCCGGGCAACCCGCCTCATCTTGGGCGGCCTGTTCAAGAAGATGGTCCTGGCCGACGTACTAGCCGCCGAGCTGGTGGACGGCGTGTTCGCCGACCCGGGTGGTGCCACCGGCCTGGAGACGCTGCTGGCCGTCTACGGCTATGCCCTGCAGATCTACGGTGACTTCAGCGGTTACAGCGATATCGCTATCGGTATTGCTCTCCTGCTGGGCTTTCGGTTCTCGGCCAACTTCGACCAGCCCTACCGGGCGCTGAGTCTCCGGGATTTTTGGCGTCGGTGGCACATCAGCCTGTCGTCTTGGCTTCGGGACTATCTGTACATCGGGCTGGGCGGGAACAGGCGCGGTCGGGCCCGCACGATGCGAAACCTGTTGGCCACCATGGTGCTTGGGGGTCTCTGGCACGGTGCCGGGTGGACGTTCGTACTCTGGGGAGCACTCCACGGGGTGGGTTTGGTCGTCGAGCGGCTCGTGTGGCCGGAGCCGAATGCCACTGTGGCCGGTCGCCTAGGCCGGGTGGTTCGAGGCCTGGTCACCTTCCACATTGTGTGCGTGGGGTGGGTCTTCTTCCGTTCCGTGGACCTAGAACGGGCCATCGAGGTGTTCGGGGCTCTCGGCGGCTCGTGGACCTCGGCGCCACGACTGTCACTCGGCGTGGGGCTCCTCCTGTTGGTTGGGATGGCTACCCAGTTGACGACTCCCGGTCGGGCCGATCACTGGTGGGATCGAGTTTCGGAACTCCCGGTCGTGGTGCAGGCCATCGGGATTACGGCGGCCATCCTGACCTTCGACGTCCTGGGCCCTGCCGGCGTGGCTCCTTTCTTGTATTTCGCCTTCTAGTCCGGCCTCGCGGATGCGATGTCAGGCTTCTCCCTCGCCGCGCTGTCCCACGAAGTAGCCGAGCCCGAACACCGGAGTCGAGAAGGTAATAGTGCTGCCCACCGGGAAGTAGAACAGGTCTCCCTGAGTCGCCTCAACGGTCTGGCCCGTGTCATCCGAGATCTGGAATTCGCCGTCCAGGATCAGTTTGATCTCGTGATAGGTATACGTGTAGGTCATCGACTCTCCTGCCTCAAGGCGGAACAGGCCAGCGGTAATCGGCTTCTCCGGATCCTCGGATACGACAAAGTCGTCAAGAAAGGCATTCGCCTCGAACTCCTCCATCCGGGGCAGTTCTCGCCCCAGGATCTTGCCCTTGTGATGCATCGCCGCCATGTGGACCTCCTCGGGTGGCTGGCAACAACTCCGACGCATCCTCGCATAGGCGCCAGTTGTTCGCTCCAAATGCGTTGCCTACGCTCTGCCTCTTGTCCAAAGATCCGCTACGGACTCATAGCTCCACGGGAAGGCATCCCCCCTCCTGAAATCCGCGAATCAATCCGATGAGGGACCACGGGGCCGCAGAGGAGGACGAACCTCTCGAGCAGCCTCTCGCCGGCTTCCGTCCTTCATCGGACCTGCGGAGCCACTCAGTCGCACCATTCCCACATACGAGCTCCTTGACGAGGACGACCTGCTCCGTTTGGAGGAACACTCCGACTGGATCCTCGATGAGATCGGTGTAGAGATTCACGATGGCGAGGCGTTAGACCTTTTTCGACAAGCTGGCGCAAGGGTGGACGGCCGACAGGCTCGGTTTGAACCAGGCCTCGTCCGTGCACTTTGTGCCACTGCTCCATCTGTATTCCAGATGTTCGGACGGAATGCCACCTCGGACATCACCGTTGGTGGTGACAGTGTGGTTTTTGTCCCGGCCTACGGCCCACCGTTTGTCTCGGATCTCGAGGGAGGGCGTCGCTACGCAACCATCGTCGATTTCGAGAACTTCGTGAAGTTGACCCAACTGTCCCCCTGGATGCACCACTCGGGGGGCACGATCTGTGAGCCGGTTGACCTCCCGGTTAACAAACGGCACCTCGACATGGTCTACGCCCACCTCCGGTACTCCACGAAGCCATTCATGGGTTCGGTGACTTCAGTTGAGCGGGCCGAGGACTCTCTCCAAATGGCTCGGATTTGCTATGGCACCGACTATCTCGACAACCACTGTGTGATTCAGGGGAACATCAACGTCAACTCGCCCTTGGTGTTCGACCGCGTAATGGTCGACTCGCTGAAGGCCTATGCGCGGGCCAACCAGGGGTGTGTGATCTCTCCGTTCATCCTGGGCGGAGCCATGGGCCCGGTAACCCAGCCGGCACTCGTCGCCCAGGCCCTGGCCGAGGCCATGGTCGGTATCGCCCTCACTCAACTGATCCGACCCGGGAGCCCAATGGTTCTCGGGGTATTCCTCACGACCATGAACCTCCGAACCGGCGCACCAACTTTTGGCACTCCCGAAGCCAACTTGGCCACCTACGCCATCGGCCAACTAGTCCGTCGGCTGAATCTTCCTCTCCGGGCCGGTGGTCACCTGACCTCCTCGAAGGTCCTCGATGCCCAAGCGGCGCAGGAGTCCGGCGACACGATGCTGGTTGGGCTTCAGGCCGGCGCCAACTTTGTTCTCCAGGCCGCGGGTTGGCTCGAGGGCGGCCTGGTGATCGGCTATGAGAAGTTCGTCTTCGACCTTGATCGTTGCGGCAGCCACTCAAGGATGCTGACCGGCCTCCTGGTTGACGACAACACCTTGGCCGCTGACGCGTTCCGAGAAGCCGGGGCGGGAACCAACTTTCTAGGGGTAAGCCACACGATGGCCAATTTTGAGACGGCCAACTACCAGTCAGACCTGGCCGACGACACCTCGTTCGAACAGTGGTCTGCCGACGGTTCCCTGGACTCCGCCCAGCGAGCCAATTTGAGGTGGAAGGAGATGCTGGCCAACTACCACCCCCCGCCGTTTGAGCAGGATGTCGACGAGGAACTCCGAGACTTCATGGATGCAAAAAAGGCCTCCGACGAGGATCGCTGGTACTGATACCCGCCTTTTCAATTCGATCCACGCCAGGGAGGCGGTACTCCCGACCGGCTGGTGGGTGGTCAAGTCTGTGCGTCGACGTCCTCTGGTTCCTGGTCGTGATTCGTCGTAGGGTCGGTGGACGAACGAAGGAGGCCAACCATGGCCGATCAGTTCATCGGGACCGTGCTCCACCAGTGGCGACATGTCGAAGCAGCACTTGTCGGCGTTACTGAGGGCGAACTGCGGGTAGGGGACACCATCCACATCAAGGGCCACACCACCGACTTCACCCAGACGCTCGACTCGATGCAGGTGGACCACGCCCCGGTCGAGTCTGCCCAGGCGGGTGACGAGGTGGCGATCGCTGTCACCGATCGGGTTCGGGTCCAGGACAAGGTGTTCCGAGTCTCGGAGTCCGGATCGAGGCAGGGCGGCGGGTTGCTCAGCCGCCTCTTCGGTCGCCGGTCCTCGTAGCAGCACCGTCAAAGACAGTGCACCTTCGGGGGTGCCAAAACCGGGTGGTGTTGGCCCAGTCGTTGGCTGTTGGCCGACGAGCCCCAGCAATAGAAGCCCAAGGCGCGTCAGCCCATGGTCGTGCAGTGGAGGGGCTCCACCACCACACTGATCCGCTTGTCTAGGGGCTGGGCGTCCTCCCGTGGGAAGTCGTCGCCCCGGTACTTCTGGGATTGCGCGTCCAGCAGTTCCATGGCCCCCGCGTGCTCGATGCCGACAACCCGGCCGCGTACCTCGAGGTACCGCTCGTTGGAATCAGGGTCCGTGGCCGACAGGGCGATTCGATCGTCAGCTCGGAGGTTCCGCCACTTCTGGCGGCCCTCCAGGTGCGGAAAGCGAATGTGGGTGCCATCGAAGTCGGCCCACACGGGGGAAACGTGAGGTTCGCCAGACGGCCCGATGGTTGCCACATGCCAAACGGCGGGCAGGTCAAACAGGTCTGAGTGGCTCGCGGGAATTATGGACATGGAACGACGCTAGTCCTTCCGTGTCCTCCCAGAGACGGCCCCGATAACCACCATGAGGGTTGGAATTGCTCCCAAGACCATTGCTCCATGGCTGAGCACGTGGAACGACGAAACCGCCACGATCAAACCCGAGATGACACCGGCGACCCCGCCGGCCGCCGTCATACACATGTCAGCCATGCCTTGAAAGCCCACCCTGTCTGGCCCTGAGAAGGTTTCAACCAAGAGAGCCGAGCCGGCGATCAAACCACAGCTCCATCCGAGTCCGATCAGGAACAGGCCTGCAAAGGCTCCAAAGGACTCCCCGGCCTGGTTGTGGGCCGCTAACTCCGAACCAACTACCAGCAGGATCCCACCGAAAGCAACCAGACTTCTTGGACCGAATCGGTCACTGAAGCGGCCCACCAGAGGAGAAAGCGCGTACATCCCGACGATGTGCAGGGAGATGACGAAGCCGATTAACTCCAGTTCATGCCCCCCGTCTCGCAGGTGAAGCGGGGTCATCGTCATCACGCCGACCATCACGATGTGGCAAGACATCATGGCCACCACGGCAAGGCGCCCGGCCGGATTTCTGAAAAGTGGGCCGAAGAACGCACGAGCCGGTGGTCGGTCCTCCATCTGGCCTACGCCACCTGCCACAACAAGAGGGTCGGGACGAAGGAAGCGCACGACTAGGGCCATCGCAACCAAGAAGAGGAGGGCTGACAACAGGTAGGGCCCGGCCAGTTCGGCCATTCCCAATCCTTCAGCAATCGATTTCGCCGGACCGAAACTCAGCGTCGGACCTACAACAGCTCCGAATGTTGACGCCCAGACCAAGGTCCCGATCGCCCGTCCAGCCTCCGGAGCGAGGTCGGCAGCTGCGAATCGGGCAGCCAAATTCGCAGCGTGGCCGCCTCCCACACCCATCATTCCGGGGATCAAAAGGAGGTACCAACCTGCCAATGCAGCAACCAAGCATAGAACTGCCCCGCAGAGCCCAATCAGGTATCCCACAGCAATTCCAGGACGGCGACCTCTTGCTGTCATGAATTTCGCCAGCGGCACGGCGCAAAGAGCGGAGCCAACAGTGAGGCCCGAAGCGGCAATTCCGCCGAGCGTTTCACTACCAGAGAGTTCCTCACCAAGGATGGCGGCGGAACTGTAGGCACCGCTCATGGCCGCACCAGCCGGCACGAGGACTGCCATCAGGGTGCGCAGTGTCCGCCGTTGGAGCCTGTCCCTCGCTTCCTCATCAAGGAATCCACTGGGCGGCTGATGCATCGGCGGAGCGTACGGGTGGGGCGATAGGTGCGTCCTACCCGGCGGCTACCGTCGGCCCGTGGCGACCTTTGCCTGCTTCGACGTGGAGACCACCCGCCTGGACCCGACCGACGGCCGGGTCATCGAGGTGGCCGTGGTGCGCATCGAGCGTGATGGAGCCCCGGCGGGGGAGTGGACCACCCTGGTGGATGCCGGCACCGACGACCTGGGGCGAACAGACATCCACGGCATACGACGGGCATGGTTGGAGGATGCCCCCTGCTTCGCCGACATTGCCGGTGATTTGACCGACGAGCTCTCAGGGTGTGTTCCAGTGGCCCATAACGCCGGTTTTGACCTGGGATTTCTGCGTGCTGAATGGCAGCGTGCCGACCTCGGGGCACTGGACCTGGAGGCCGTAGACACCGTCCCCCTGGCCCGGAGCCTGGGACTGCCCGGTCGCCTCGGGAGACTGACCGAGGCCTTGGGAACGCCTCTGGTGGATGCCCATCAGGCTCTGGATGACGCTCGGGCACTGGCCGGTGTACTGGTCGCCCTGCTGGATCGGGGCGGAGTACCCCCCTCCCTTCCGGTGTTCGGACCTCCCCTGTTCCGTCCTCCGCCGTCGGGCCGGGTTCGCCACCGGCCGCCTGCGAGTTCTTGAGATGACCCTGCATCAGGCTCCCCGCTGGGTGGGGTGCGCGTTGGTGCTCGCACTGGTCGGTTGTGCATCACCGGAGCTTCCACCGCCGGACGACCGGGCCGGCATGGTTCGTATCGGCACCGCTCCGCCGCCCACATCGGCCGCCGTCGGCGCTCCTGGAACCACGACCACCCTTCCCCCAACAACCACTACGGCGACGCCGGCGACCACCACCCCGACGAGTACGACGACCACCACCCCGACGAGTACGACGACGACCACGTCGCCACCGTCCACCACCAACCCGCCCACCACGGCCGCCCCGACTCCCGACGTCCCGTTCACGGTGGCTACAGCGGTCGGCGAGTGGATAGACACCTACCGGGCACCCGGGTCGGAGGATGTCTGGTGGTCATTCTCCAACCCCGGCCCGTACGAGGGCGACCGGGTCCTGCTGGTCCTCGACGAGCAGGATGACTGGCTACATGTGGACCTCCCGGTACGCCCCAACGGCACCACCGGCTGGGTTCGCCGAGACGACGTGAGCTTGGCCACTCACACGGCCCGAATCGTGGTCGACCTATCGGATCGCCGACTCTGGGCCTGGCATGACGGTGCCCTGGTAGCCGAGGGGTGGATCGCCCTCGGGAGGCAAGAGACCCCAACGCCGGCAGGGGAGTACTACGTCAACGAGATCCAGGCCCAAGCCGATCCCCGAACCCTCTACGGATCCTGGATCATTGGCACATCCGGCTTCTCCGAAGTACTGGGAGAGGTGTTCGGCGGAGATCCAGCCCTGGCCATCCACGGCACCAACGACCCGTCCGTGCTCGGTGGCGAGGTCTCACTGGGTTGTATCCGGGTTCATAACGACGTGGTCTCCCGGCTAGCTCTCCTGCCCCTGGGCACCCCGGTAGAGGTCCGAACCTGAGCCGACGGCGTCAGTTCATCGACGGATTGTCCGGGTACCCGTCAAGATGGCCCAGGAGGCCCGGCTGTCGGCCTAGGACCATCCGCCAGAGCTCAGTGGGCTCCTCGACCACAGCGTCTTCGGGAAAGGCGTCGACTACAAACCACCCTCCGGCCATTAGTTCGGCGTCCAACTGTCCGGCCGACCACCCGGCGTACCCGGCGAACAGCCGCAAAGACCCGACACCGGGGAGATCCTCGGGCGACCTGTGAAGGTCGACCACCCCAAGAGGCCCCAGTAGTGGGCTCAGGCCGTCGATGCCCTCGGGAGGGCCGAAGGCCAGACCGATTATCGAACCCTCCGACACCGGGCCGCCCGTGTGGAGGTACCCGGGGGCGGCAAGGCGATCCTCCCACTGTGGGACCGCAGCAGCGCCCCCAATCAGGCGGGGTCGGTTTAGGACGAGGCCCAGCGCGCCGTCCTGGTTGTGTTCCAGCATTAGGACAACGACCCGATGAAAGTTTGGGTCCAACAACTCCGGGGTGGCCACCAAGAGACGTGCCCGGGAGGATCCGTTCACCCCCCGGCCTCCTGGAGAGCGTCACCAAGCAGGCGGTTGGCTCCGGACTGTTCCAAGACTCCAACCAGTTGCCCCCCGGCTAGCTCGGTGTAGATCCCGGTCGTCTTGATCGTCGCGTGGCCCAGCAGGCTCTGAATGACGTTCATGGGCACACCGTCGGCAGCGAGCTGCACCCCGGCCGTGTGTCGGAGAGAATGCAGGGACCGGTCGCGGAGGCCCGCCTGCCGGTTCAGGAGGCGTAGCCAGTACCGCAACCGCCCATAGTTGAAGCGGTCGCCGTCGTTGGTTACAAACATCGCTTCATCGGGACGAGACGGTCCGAAACGCTCGGTCCGTTCGTCTTGCCAGCGATCGTGAGCCAACACCAATTCTTCAGAGAGGGGGAGACGGCGGATCCGACGTCCCTTGCCGACTACGTGGAGCATCCAGGTTGCCTGGTCGTCCTGGTCGATTAGGCGCTCCCGAGACAACCACCCTCTGTCGGC